>DASXHY010000444.1:0-4204 GCA_036488095.1 Verrucomicrobiia bacterium
AGACCGCCAGCACGCCAGGATCCTGGATTTGAGATTGTGCCGGCCACAGGACCTTTCCGGATTCAGTGAGGGTGAAATTTCCCTTTGCGAGTTTGGGAATGTAAATGGCGGCGCGGGTATTGGCAGGAACATGAACTGAAAGCGTGAAGCGGCCATCGGCGCTTTTCTCCCAGCGCGTGGTAATGAGGCCCTTGACCGTGGGCACTGCGCCTTCGGCAAAGGTCAAACCGCCCGTTTCCGGCCGGACATCAAACGTGGCAAATCCGCCACTCGTCGGTTGAATTCCCAGAATATATTTCTGGAACAGATAACCAGGATAGGCAGTCCACGCGTGATTCACTTCGATGCCTTTTCCAAACGTGAAACTCTCCCAATTTGCTTTATTCTCTTCCAACATGAGGCGATATCGCGCGAGGTCGTTCACGACAAAAGCCCCGCCGCCGGCATTCAACAGGCCGTTGTAAAACGCATCGCCGCCGTAACCCCCGATATTCGGCGTCCCCGCCTTTTCACGACATCAAGAATTTTGGCTTTGTCGGCCGACGGTTCAATGTCGAAACGTAACGCCCACGCCGACGCGAGCGGATACATTTCACTTCGATCCGCCCGGGCGCGATAGTATTCGCCAGGCAAAGAATTGGTGAGCAAGTTGGCATTGATACCGGCTTTGACCGCCTCCGCCTGCCGCAAATAGTCGTCACTCTGGTTTGTCTGGCCCAGCACGGAAAACACGCCCGAGGCGATTCGGAGGTTATCGTAGTATTGACAGGCCGTGGCAATATTATAGCCGCCACTGGGCATATTGCCGCCGGCGTATTCGGAAATTCGCCAGCCCGGAGGATTCAGTAATTTGGTGGCTGGATCTTGATAGCCGTGAATCCAATCCAAAAACTTCGTAAGGCGCGGGGCCATTTCGCGCAGCAGCGCTTCATCGCCTGAAAATAAGTATTGTTGCCACAGCAACATCGGCCAATACATGGACCATTCCGGGATCCGCCGGGATTTTGATTCCGGCAAATAATCCGCCGCCCGATGTGCCGGGCAGCAGGAGGGAAAATCTCCGTTGGGCAGTTGTTCGCCGGCATAGTCGCGCACGATTTTGTCAATCATCATCGTGTTGCGGTGATTGTATAGGAGCACATTCCCGATGTTCCAACTATCGGCGGTCCACGGCGATTGCTCGCGGTCGGCATCCACGCTGATGATTCCCTGCTGGATGTTTTGCCGCGCTGAACGCTCGCACATTTCATAAATGGAATTGAGCAAATCGCTCGAACAATGAAATCGCCCGGCTACATCGGCATCGCAATAAGCCCACATCCCGCGCACATCCGAGGCCCGCAATTTTCCCGCATAGCCGGTGATTTTTATCTCCTGAAATGAGGTGTGGCGGCCGAAGTCAGCGTCCCATGTTTCTTTGCCGCCGCGGCAAGTATATTCGTCCCAGTCGGCACCTCTGCGCTCGCCGTTCATCTGAAAATATTCCACGCGAACTTTATCGCCCGGATGATTTTCATGTATCGTGAGTTTCGGCCAGCCGTCAATGCAGCGACCGAAATTCACCAGCCATGCGCTATTGGTAAAAGTGACACCGACCGGCTTGAGTTCAGCCTGCTCGCGTTCCAGCGGCGCCATTTGCGCGAATAAATGGTAATCAGAGCGGTCCACCACGGCGGCCGGAGTCCATTTGGAATCATCGAAATCAACTTTCCGCCAGCCTGCCGGTTCGAGGCGTGAATCAAATTGAATTGCAGCGCGATTCCGCGCTCCGGCAGTTCCACCGGCATAGGTTGCATTCGTCTCGATGAATGCAGTGTCGGCCAGCGCTTTCCACGATTGATCCGTTCCAATTATCTCAGTTGATCCGTCGGGATAAACCAGTCGGGCCTCCAGCAAAAAAGCCGGTTCCGCATTCACGCCGGAATCGTTCCACGTGCCGAGCCAATGTCCAATGGCGGCCACAACATTGGAGCCGGTTTTTACCAGCGGTGTAATGTCATAAGCATTGTATTGGCCGTAATGGCAAGGATCGCACCTCGCCGGGCCCCGGCCAAGCAGTTGCCCATTGAAATAAACGAGATAATCGTTGTGGGCAGTTACATAAACCTTGGCCAGCTCCGGTTTGTGCGCAACGGAAAATGTTTTGCGGAAACAGGCGAAATTATTTTGGTTGGTCGTTCCATCCCAAATGTATCGACCCTTCCATTCGTTTTGGTTCAATCCGGTGTCAAAATAACCTGGCTTACTGTAATCGCCTGGCTTGCCGGTTTGATCCCAAATTCGGACCCGCCACCATAGCCGCGTGGCCGCAGGCAAAGGTTTGCCGGCATATTCAACCGAAGCGGATTTATCCGAATCCACCTTGCCACTATCCCACCAGACAGACGCCGGATGTCGGAGGTCGGAAGTCGGAACGTTGTCTGGCCTCTGGCCACCGACATCTGACTTCTGACTTCCAAAGTCTGGACTTGAGGCGACAATTATCTGATAGGCTGTTTGGGTTTCTCCCCGGCTGGCGCCTTTGGACCTCCACGTAAACCGCGTTGCATCCCGCTCAATCGCCAGCGGATTGCTCACACCGTTGACGAGCAGGCCGACCGGAGCGGCAGGCCGGCCATCAGCCGTTATGGCAATGAAAGCAATAACGAGGACGAGGATTCGTTGTGTTACACTGGCAAAAATTCTCATGCAGTAAAAATTACGGCCTTTCGATAAATTGATAATCACCGGCGGTGACGAGACATTTGATGGCAGAACCTTCTTCTTGGACCGCAAGCACGCCATCGTCTTTGATTTGCGATGTTACTGGCCACAGAACTTTCCCGGATTCTGTGATAGTGAAACTGCCTTTTGCGAGTTTTGGAATAAAGATGGAAGCGCGGGTGTTGGCCGGAACTTTGACCGAAAGGGAAAACTTGCCGTCGGCGCTTTTCTCCCAACGCGTGGTAATAAGCCCTTTCACCGTAGGAACCGCGCCCTCGGCGAAGGTCAGCCCCCCGGTTTCCGGCCGGACATCAAACGTCGCAAATCCACCGCTGGTGGGCTGGATGCCGAGAATATATTTCAAAAAAATATACGCCGGATAGGCGGTCCAGGCGTGGTTGACCTGGTAATCGCGAGCAAGCACGAAACTCTCCCAACAGGCTTTGTTTCCCTCCAGCATGGGACGATAACGGGCCAGATCGCGCACCACAAACGCCCCAGCGCCTGCGTTCAACAGCCCGCTGTAAAGTGCGTCGCCGCCGTAACCGCCGATGGCCGGTTTCCCCGCCTTTTCAATGGCCGCAAGGATTTTGGATTTGGCCGCCGCCGGCTCGATGTCGAAACGCAACGGCCACGCCGAGGCAAGAGCCCACATTTCGTTCGTGTCAGTTCGCGCAAGATAGAATTCACCGTTGAATAAGTTGGCATTGATGCCGTTTTTAACTTCCTCCGCCTGCCGCAAATAATCGTTGCTCCGATTAGTTTGTCCCAAAGCCGAAGACACTTCGGATGCTATGTGCAAGTTTTCGTAGTATTGGCTGGAGGTTGTGACATTGTAACCTCCGTCGGGCATTCTGTTGGTGCTGGCCCAGTCCGAAATCCGCCATCCGGGAGGATTGAACAGCTTGTTTGTCGGATTCTGATAAGGCTTGAGCCATCCCATGAGAAGTGTGAGGTGCGGCTCCATTTCGCGCAGCAATGCTTCGTCACCCGAGAAAAGGTATTGCTGCCACAATAACATCGGCCAGCACATCGCCCATTCGGGAATTTGGCGGAATTCCTTCCAATGACTAAATCCCGGACTACAGGCTGGAATAAATCCATTTGTGAGCTGTTGCGCCGCGTAATCACGAACGACCTTGTCGATCATCATGGTGTCGCGGTGATTGTAGAGCAGGACATTGCCGATGTTCCAGCTATCGGCGAGCCATGGCGATTGTTCGCGGTTGGCATCCACGCTGATGATGCCTTGCTGAATGTTTTGCCGCGCGGAACGTTCGCACATTTCGTAAATTTGATTGAGTAACGGACTCGAACATTGAAAGCGTCCCGCCACGTCCGCATCGCAATAAGCCCACATGCCTCGTACGTCGGATGGTCTTAACTTTCCAGCGTAGCCGATGATTTTAACTACTTGAAAGGAGGTGTGCCGCCCGAAATCTGCGTCCCAAGTTTCCGTGCCGCCGTGGCAAGTATATTCATCCCAACCGGCAGGCATTCG
>DASXHY010000495.1:0-4202 GCA_036488095.1 Verrucomicrobiia bacterium
CGGCGATCCCGCGAAAGCATTCGTCGACATCCAGCGTGGTGACGCGCTGGCCGTCAGTGCGGCGCAGAACATCGCGGGCGCGGCCGTGGACGCGGTACGTGGTCCGATAGGGTTCTTCATGGCGCTCGACCAAATCGCCGATGTCGTAACGGAGCAGCGGCATGAGGTCGTTGCTGATTGTGGTGACCGCCAGGTCACCGATGCCGCGTTCGTCCGGCTCCAGCACTTCGAGAAAAGCCGTGCCATAGCTCGGCCGCAAGTCGCCGTTTTCGTCTTCCATCAGGAGATGGCCGGTCTCGGTAGAGCCGTAGAGATTAAAGACCGGCACGCCGAAGACGCGTTCGAGAATTCGCCGATGCACCAGGCTCTCAAATTCGTAGCTGCACAGGATAAATCGAAGGGACGGCAGGCGGAGGCCGTGTTGTTCGCAGTGCAGCGCGAACCGGACGCCGTGCACGGGTGAGACGTCGAGGAATTGCGGTGACCAATCGGCGATTTCGCGAGCCATGCGATCCAATTCTGACGGGCCCAGGATGAAAGGAATGCGCGCAAGATTAACAAAGCGCGTCGAGCCTATGGTGCGATGCGCGACTGCCTGCCAGCCGACGGGACAGGACTTGCCGTTGCAGGCGGGCGTGGTGATGGTGGCGCGCCGCGCGCCGGGATTTTCATCGAGCACGCGGGCGACGAATGCGTTGAGCCGCAGTGCGCGTTCCTCCTGCTCGTCCCACCAACCGCGGCGAAACAGCACCGGCGTGCGTTCCTCCGAAGTTCCGGAGGTGTGCTCGAGTTCGGCGAGATTCCGGTGGAGCAAGGATTCCAACTCGGCTTCGGACGACAGGAAATTTCGCGGAAAGCCTTCGCGCATTTCGCGTTTTGTGAGCAGCGGGAGTTCGGAGAATTTTTCCCGAGGCGGGATGTCCCGCATACGCGCGCGGTAAAGCGGGACTTGCTGCCAGCGCGGATACAGCGCCTCCAACCGCGCCGGTTGGGCGGTTTCGCGAATGAGCTCAGGCGTCGCCAACATTGCCGTTCCTATAAATCACGAATGCGGCTCAGAATTCCACCGAATTGATGAGGCGTCAAATCAGGCTGTTCATTCTATGCGGTTGGAATGGCAGGTTGATGGTTTCCACAGAGCAAATCCGATTCAGTGCGTGGGAGAGTTCGTGAGGCCGACTTCGTCAAAGACTGCCAGCAGCGCGAGATAATTATCTACCAGGAGACCCTCGTAACCGTGGCCGCCGCCTTTCCAATCGCGCCAGTCGCGGGACATGCCGTCGGCATCGAACCCCTGGAAATTGCCGGCGGTGTAGCCGGCTAGCATCGGAAGAAAAATCCGCCGGGCGTCGTCGCGCCTATCGAGCTGATACAATGCGTTCACTGTGAACCACGCAAAGCAGCCGGTCGCGCCACCGTTCTCGTAATATTGGAAACCGTCCGACCCGTCATCCAATTGAGGCTCGCCGAACTGTGTCGGCCGCGAATGCTGCGAAATGTAGTCACCTTTGGGAACCGGCACGAGATTGCCCGGCAGGCCGATTGAGAAATTGGTGTAACCGACCTCGCGCATTTTTTCCAACAGACGGTCCATGATGGAATTGGCGAGCGGCTTGTCGACCAGGCCGTACGTGATGGCGGTCCCTTGCACGAAGGTGAACCAGTAATCGTGGAGGGCGCCGTCCGCGCTGCGCCAACCGGCGAGCACACCGGTTTTGGGATCCAAAAACGCAGGAACATAGGCGGCGCGCAATTTATCAGCGGCAGCATTGAAAGAGGCCGCATCATTCGTGTTGCCCGTTTCCGCGGCCAAGCCGGCAAATTCGCGGCAGGCATGATACGCGAGGGCGTTGGCGTAGGCGTCTTCGTGGCCGAAATTAATTGTGTCCCACCAATTGGCCGGACGGAGATCCGCCCGCGGGCGATCGTTAAAATTTCCAGTGCCCGGATATTCGATGAGGCCGTTGCCGTCTTTGTCCATCGCGAGCATGTCGTGTCCCCATTTGGCGAGATGGGCGTAATTTGCTTTCGCCCAGTTTAAATCTTTCGCGCCTTGAACATAATCGCAGGCGGCGATCAGGAGCGAAGGATAGGTGTCCAGGCTGGTCTGGGGCGTGCGCCAGGCGACGAGGTCGGCATCGTTGGGAGTGCAGCCGTAGCCAATCTGGCCATAGCCGGTGGCGCCCGCGAGATAACGGTCCAGCGTCATTCGCACCAGATCCAGGCAGGTCAATCCGTCCGCGATCGGCGGCGCCCGCAAAGCCATTGCGGAATAGAGATACAGCGTGAACGAGCACGGGTCGCTGGAGGAATTGTTGGCCAGCATTTGCAGGCGCGGATTCACCTGGAAGATGTTCAGGAACCCGCGGCGAAAGCCGTCAAAGCGAGCATCGCCTTCGATTTGCGGCAGCGCGGGATAAATCGCGGCCACGTCCAGATGATATTCCACGAGCGGGTGAGCGGCTGTGGCGGGTGGAAATTCGATGCGAACAAAGTGCACACCGTGACGGCGCGCGTCGTAATTCAGTTTGAGGTCCGGCACGCTCGATGAAATGCGCGCCGAGCCGCGATCCGGGAGATGCAACACGCAGGGCAGTCGCGTCTGACGTTCGCCGGTGTTCATCAACCCGAGCAGCGTGGCGTGGTTTTTCTTTTGGTCAAACTGCAGGACAAGCGACGGGAGATTCGTGGCGGAATCCAGCCGCGAACGGAACGTGAGCGATTTTTGATCGCAAATGATTTCCCAGGCGGTCACGGGCTTCCCATTCACGCCGGCAATTGTCCAACCGAAATGATTGGTCTCGGACTGGAAAAATTTGACGGCTGCATTGGTTGCGTCCGACTTCAGGATTGGGTTATCAGTCAACGCCGAAGTGCCCAATCCATCCAAGGCGAAAAATGAAAAGGCGGGGGTTTGACGATCCAATCCGATCGCCATGTACGGCGATTGGAAGTCCGGCGTTTCGGCGCGCGATGCCAGGATGGTCAATGCAAAAAAAATCAGACGGCAGATTTTCATTTTTTTCATGGCGAACGATTCGGTGAATATTTTGAGACTAACACCGCGAGGATTCCATTGTTTGGAAAATCGGGAAAGTCTATTCGAGACTTGCCGACCCGTCCTCCGTAGCACTACTGCGGAGGGTGGACGGGACGCCCGACTTCGCTAAAGCTACGTCGGACAAGCCAGCGCTCCCCCTACCCCCTTTATCGGTCGGATTTACCCGGATTCACCCGGATTCACCCGGATTCAGTCGGATTCAGTCGGATAAATGGAGACCGTTCTCCGGCTCCATATTCTCGGTTTCGAGTTTCGGGTTTCGAGTTTCGGGTTTCGAGGCATCTGCGTTTTTATTACTTTTATTATCCCCGGGGGTCGTTTCAGAGGTGTTCATTGAGTTTTTGATTTAATTCTATCAGTTGCGGGCGACGCGGAAAAACTTACGGTAATGTTTTCCGCTCTCTGCGAGAAAGCGGGTTTTTTGCGAAATCGACGACGTAACAAGTTTAGGGGCAGTAGGTTGAGAATTGCGAAACGGTTTCGCTTTTTAGAAACCTTGTAGCCAGAACTGCGGACGAAAGGCCTGGCACTGCGTTCCTCCTCACCGTGGCCCTCTCCCTTGGGGAGCTTGGCACAAATAAACCTGATTTGGCCTGACTTTTTGTGCAACTTGGTTTTCTGCACAAAAACAGGGGAATAATATACTTGACTCAAATTAGCAGTTTCTCATTTTGCATGAATGTCACAGCCTATCAGCGTCGGGAATCTCCTGCTCGATGTTGGCAATTATCGCATTGTTAAGCAGGAAGACCAAATATCGGCCCGTAACGCGATTATCGAAGAACAGGGCAGGAAGCTTGTAAAGCTTGCGACCGATATAGTCAGCGTGGGCATCAGTCCGATTGATCTCACGCTCGTAATTGATGCTGGTGATGGAAATAATAATTTTGTTGTCATTGAGGGAAATCGGCGGCTCGTGGCGCTTCAGTTAATGCTCAAGCCGGAATTGGCCGAGGGGACCCCGGTTCATGCTGCTTTCAAAAAACTGAACAAGCAATACGCGGATTCCATACCAAAGGTGCTGGAGTGTGTGATTGTGGCCAGCAAAAAGGCTGGTTTGGTCTGGATAAACAGGAAACACGCAAGCGGATTAGAGGGGGCTGGCACAGAGACGTGGTCTGCAATAGCCAAAGCCCGTGCG
>DASXHY010000509.1:0-3340 GCA_036488095.1 Verrucomicrobiia bacterium
ATTCTCCGTTTATCGGCCTGGGGCGCGCGCCTATTGCACGACATGAATTATCAATGCGTCCTGCGCGTCAACTGGCTGCCGCACCTGAACGACGCGCAACTCGCGAAGGAATTTGAGACGCGGCGCGGGTCGCAGGCGGCGCGGTTGGTGGTGAATGCACCGGTGGCGCCACTGCCGGCGCGCCTTTGGGAGCAACTCGTCCTCGCGGCGGAAGTGCCGCGGGACACGCGCTGGTCGGCGCTTTCGCGTCCCGCGCAGCACAAGCTCATTCAGCGATTATTACGCGGCGAATTTTCCGTGACCGGCAAAAGTTTGAACAAGGATGAATTTGTCACCTGCGGCGGCGTGAAACTCAGCGAAGTGAATTTCAAAACCATGGAAAGCCGCCTTTGCCCCGGATTATTTTTCGCGGGCGAACTGCTGGATATCGATGGCATTACCGGTGGTTTTAATTTTCAAGCCGCGTGGACCACGGGTTGGATTGCTGGCCGCGCCATGGCGCAGGCCGACTAAAAAGTAGGAGACGAGGTGACGAGTCTCAAATTTTGCCCTCAAGGATTTTGTGAGAGCCTGTACTTAGCTTTACCGAACAAGCCGACACCAGGGGAAATTCAACTTTTAGCCATCATCGATAGCCGAGACATGCCTGAAGCCGATGCAAATCGGGGTTGTTGGCTGTGTTTTCCCCTTCTTGCAGTGTCCAGGTTCGCGAATCCATCCAGTGCCAATGCTCGGCGTGGCCGTCGGCGAATGAAAAATTGCAACCATGCGAATGCCAGGCCGCCGGCGCATCGCCCCACGTGTCGCCAGTGACATTGGCGGCAAAATAACCGTCGTTGATCGTGGTCGGACTTTCATCCAGAAAGATAAGAGTCGTTGAGGGCGGCGTCTTCTGCATCTGATTTTCCGAATACATGGGCGGATAAGCCGGGTTAGCCGTCACGGGCACCCCGTTCTCGTAAAAGGACAATTGCGATTGCATGCTGTAACTGCGAAGGTGGCCGGTGGTTCCGTCCGCCTGGCAATGATAAATTCCCGGATTGCTCGCATAATTATAAAGCAGACCCAATTGAATCAAAGTGGCGTTGGTCGCGTCCGTGGCCACGGCCATGTCTCCGTAAACCCAGCTTGGATAATTTGTCCCTCCCAAAGTAGAGCCGGTCAAAGGGTCATCGATGACCAAAAGCCCGCGGTTGTCATCTTTATACATGCTCCAAGCCAGAGCCAGTTGCTTGTGATTGTTAAGGCAGGCCGCCTGCCATGCCTTTTGCTTGGCGCTGCCCAGGACCGGCAGCAACAGCGCCGCCAAAATGGCAATGACGGCAATCACCACCAAAAGCTCCACCAAAGTAAAACCGTCCCGGGACAGACGTCGATTCCTTGCGACTGACCATTTCATAATCTTAATTCAATTGAAATTTGTTTGAAGCAATGACGCAGAAGGCATGCCTCGCGTAACCGATTGCATTTCAACGAATCACGTTTCCAGCTTTTTACGAGAAAACACGAAGCCAGACAAGGGGACGCAACGCGTTCCACAATATCTGCCAATCGGCATAATCGTATTCTTTATACTTCGATTGTTGCGCGATGCAACCGTAAATAACCCGTCGATCAACTTTGCTCATCTGGTTTGGAAAAGTTAAGCAGATGCTCTAGAGAGACTCGTCACATCCACGCTCCGCAGTACTGCTACCGAGGACAGGTCGTCTCCTACCGAACGTTTGCGACGCTTATTAATCCTGTTTCGGCCATTGCACCTTCTCCAACGGCGTTTCCGCCGGTCCCGAAAAAACCTCCCCGGTCGGCTTGAACCGCGAGCCGTGACAGGGGCAGTCCCACGTTTTGTCCGCCGCATTCCAGCGCACGATGCACTTCAAGTGTGTGCACATCGGCGATAGCAGGATCATTTTCGTCCCCGAATCGCGGTACGCGGCGACTTTCTTTCCATCGAGTTTCAGAATTTTTCCTTCGCCCACGCGAACATCATTTGGCGAATCACCCTCAGCGCCCTTGAGCCGGTCCCGCAGCATGTAAAAAGGGTAATCGGCGTTCTCCTTGAGATAGCGCCAGGTGCCGCCGTGATATTTCCGACGATCCACTCGAAAAAGATCGAACCATGGATTTTTTCGGCCCAGGTAACGGTCGCGCGCCATGACGGCCGCCAATGTGCCCAGCGTAAAACCATTCCCGCAGAAACCGGTCGCGATAAATTGTTGCCCGCTGCTCTCGCCGATGAACGGCAGGCCGTCGTTCGTTTCGACGACTTGCCCAAGCCAGCGATGTTGGACCTCGGCTTCCGGCCAAAGAGTTTTCAATTTCGCCCGCAACCCCGCGAAGACCGCGTTGGGATTTTTTTCCTGCCCGGTTTTGCAATCGTCGCCGCCGAAAATCACATAATCGTGATCCCGATGCCGGTCGACGCGGATATAATAATAGGGATCGCTGGTGTCCCAGAAGAGCGCTTCCGGTACGGTGCGCGGCGGCAGCGTGGCGCCGAGCACGTAGCTTGTGTAGAGCGCGAGTTTGCTCTGGAACAAAGTGCCTTTCAGCAACGGAGTTTTGCCCAGCAACGGCGTGTGCGTGGCAATCATCAGGTATTGGCAGCGGATTTTGAATTTCCCGGCATGAACCGTCAGCGGCTCCGGCTCAACTTCAGTCGCTTCCGTGTTTTCAAAAACGTGGCTGCCGTTTCCGGGAATGGAACGCAGCAGCGGCGCGAGATATTTGTAAGGATGAAATTTCGCCTGATGCGCGAAGCGCACACCCGGTCGATTTACAAACGGCACTTGCTCGACGAATTCGGCGTCGAAACCCAATTCACGCGCCAGTTGCGCGTCTTCTTCAAGCGATGCGCGATCTTTCTTGTCGCTGTGGTTCAAACGCCCGTGAAGATAGCCCGGAAGCCATTGGAACTCCGCGTTGCCGCCGGTGCTTTTCACGATTTCATAAATTTGATCGATGGCCGCTGCGCCCCCTTCCCAAAAAGCCCGCGCGGCGTCCTTGCCGAAATGTTTGACCAGCGTGCGCAGTCGCTCGTCGGTGATGTAGGTGAGATGGGCCGTGGTGCGCCCCGTGTCCGCGCCGGCGCAACGCTGGCGCTCCAGCAACGCCACTTTTGCTCCTTCGCGTTTCAACAGCCACGCGGCGGTGATGCCGGTCAATCCCGCGCCAATAACGACGACATCCACCTCCAGATCATTGCTCAATGATGGAAACTCAGGAAGCGTTTCCGAGACCTGCCAATATGACCCTGTTTTCATAGCTTTGCCGCTCGTGAAACCTAACCGCGGCGACGATGAAAACAACCGGGGTAAGTAGCTTAGGGGGATTTACGATT
>DASXHY010000516.1:0-1735 GCA_036488095.1 Verrucomicrobiia bacterium
CGGGTAATTCAATAAGCGTCCCGGCCGGCGTGACAAGCTGGTTTGCGGGCGTCATCAATCCGTTGGGAATGCGGCCCACGGGCGCGGTAGTGGAATCAAAATCATCAGCGGTAGCTGTCAAAGCCAGACAGCCACAGAGCAAGGTCACCAAGTGTTTCATGGCGCCAAGAGTCCCCGGCAAAAGGGTGTTCAGCAATTATTAATTTATATGGGTTCTGAAACTTGTTTGTGACAACTGGATGGCGTACAAATAACGCGATGTTCTCGCTCACGCGCACGATTTCTTTCTCGGCCGCCGCGGCGTTGTCGCTGGCGCTGATTGCAGGTTGCAAAACTTCCGGCCAAAAACCGGAAGCGGCGGTGCCGACAACTCCCACAGTGCCATCGGTCAGTGGAACGAAAACTCCGCCGCCGCCCGCAGTGGCCCTACCGCCGGATTCAGGCGATAGCATGGCGCCGAACATCCTGGCGTGGGATGCGGTTTCGAAGGAATACCATGCCAAGCCGGGCGAGCTAAAAGCCCCGTTCACATTCAACCTGACAAATGTTTCAACCGGCCCCGTGACGATTTACGACACGAGCACCACTTGCGATTGCACAGTCGCCAGCCTGCCATCGAAACCCTGGACGCTTGCAAGCGGCGCGTCGGGAAAAATCGAGGCGACCATTGATTTGAGCAAAAAGACCGGAGTGGTCACGAACGCGATCATTGTTTTCACATCGCAGGGAAACCGCCGGCTGAAGGTCAAAGCGATCACTTCGGATTCTCAGTAAGCCGGGAGTTATTCGTACCTCAGCGATTCAATCGGATCGAGATTTGCCGCTTTGAACGCCGGGTAAGTTCCGAATACGATTCCCACCACCGAGCAAATCACGAGGCCGATCACCACCCAATCCAGCGGAATTACCGGCGGCAGTTTCAAGACCAGCGCCAGCACATTCCCCCCGGCAATGCCGAACCCGACACCGATGACGCCGCCCACTTCGCACAACACAATCGCTTCCATGATGAATTGCGCCATGATATTGCGCTTCTTCGCGCCCACGGCGCGGCGAATGCCGATTTCCCGCGTCCGTTCCGTGACCGAAACGAGCATGATGTTCATGATGCCGACGCCCGCCGCGAGCAGCGCAATCGAACTCACCAGCGCCACGCCCAGGCGCACCGCGCGCGTGAAATCGTTGAACTGCGAAATCATCGAGTCATTGGAAAAAATCTCGAAGTCATCCTCCTGCCCGGGCGGCACTTTACGGATGACCCGCAACGCGCCGCGCACTTCCTCTTCCGTGGCGTCGTAACTCGCGGCGTCGCGCGCTCCCACCAGCACATTCAAGCTGCGCCCAAACCGTCCGTATCGGTTCAGCCCGGTCGTGAGCGGCATTACAACGAAGTTATCCTGGTTGCCGCCGAGTGTGCCGCCGCGCGCCTCAAGCACACCCACGATCAAATAATTGATGCCGTCGATCTTCAGCCATTCGCCGAGCGCCGGACTATGCGGGAAAAGAGTCTCGGCAATTTTGTTGCCCAGCACGCAGACGTCGCGGGTGCCGTCCACGTCCGTTTCCAAAAGCGCGCGCCCGTCCTGCACATTCCAATTGTGGGCGGGAAAACTGCCGGGCGTTTCGCCAAACACCTGCACGTCGGGAGCGCTCTTTCCATAACGGGTCTGCAATTCGCCCGCCCAAAACGATGTCTCCATCCCGATGCTCGCCGGCAAGGTGGTCTTGTCCTCAA
>DASXHY010000547.1:0-2832 GCA_036488095.1 Verrucomicrobiia bacterium
CGTGGTGGACCAACTTGCGGCGGAATATGATTGGACGTTGGGCAATCTGAGGGAGCGAGGGTTGGCCTAATTGTTTTAATCGTCCTCGTCCTCCTTCTCGTTCTCGTCCCTCGTTTCTTTCATCAAATCGATTACGAGGACGAGAAGGAGGACGAGGACGATTTTTTAGAAAGATTGAACCGCCTGCCATTTCCGGCTACAAGCTTCGGCGCCATGTCGCGTTTGCGAACCTTGCTTGTATTGGGCCGCGCCTCGAACCTGCCGACGATCTGGTCAAATTGTCTGGCGGGATGGTGGCTGGGCGGCCACGCCAGCCCCGGCAAACTGCCGTTTCTTCTCGCCGGAACCACCCTTCTCTACGTCGGCGGGATGTATTTGAATGACGTTTTCGACGTCAATTTCGATCGGCAGCGTCGTAAGGAACGCCCCATTCCGTCCGGCGCGATTTCCTTTGGCGCGGTTTGGAAATTGGCGTTGCTGTGGTTCACGCTGGGATTGGCGTGCCTCTTTTGGGCGGGCGTCACAACCGGGGAATTAGGCGTCATGCTGCTGGTCTGCATTTTGGTTTACGATGCCATCCACAAGGTGATCACCTTTTCTCCGTTGTTCATGGGGGCGTGCCGATTTTTTGTTTATCTCGTGGCGGCTTCCATTGGAAGCGGGGGCGTGGCGGGTTGGGCAATTTGGTGCGGACTGGCGCTGGCGTCTTATATTGTGGGTTTGAGTTTCCTCGCCCGGCGGGAGAGTGCGCGCGGGCCGTTTGAATACTGGCCGCTGATTTTCCTGGCGACGCCGATTGTGCTGGCGTTCGTTATGAACACCCACGAGTACCGCAAGAGCGCGGCGCTGCTGTCGCTCGTGCTGGGGCTATGGATAGTCCGCTGTTTGCGTCCGGTGCTGTGGTCGGCTGACCGGCAAATCGGGCGAACGGTCGCGGGATTGCTGGCCGGGATTGTATTCGTGGATTGGCTGGCGGTGGCGGATGCGCCGCGGAATTTCGGATTCGTATTTATCGGGCTGTTTGGTTTGGCAATTTTATTTCAGCGATTTGTGCCGGCTACATGACGTGGGTCTGATTCTCTACGTTACGTGGGGAGCGCGCCCGCCTCGGGCGCCGTTCGGCGCGCCTCGCGCCGAACACGCGCGGCGTGGGAAGGCACTGAATGGTGGAATGATTTTACGCCGTAAAGTGAACCGCGAGAGCGCGGTTCACTGCGCCCGAGGCGGGCGCGCTCCCCATTCCCAATCGCAATCTTTCGGTTCTATTTCAATTGTGAGCGCCGGGGTCGCAAATTTCGCGCCCCGGGGGCAAAGCATTCCTGGTTTAGCTATTAATCGCCGGAAAATTAGTAATCTTGGCGATTTTACTGAGAGGAAAATTCCCCATTGATAAAAATTGCGGGCAGCGAATCTTCTATTGTGGCATTCGGTCAGCCGCAGAAAGTCGCAGACAGCAACAAAGTTTTGTCGATGAATGGATGATCAACTGCAAAAAAAAGCGCGCTCGGAAGGAGGCGGAATGCCTTTAGATCGCGATGGAATTGAATTTAGCCGGTCAATTGAGCGTACGAAACTGTCTGCTGCATCCCTGCTGGCGGCCATCGTGGAGTCATCGGATGACGCGATCATCACCAAGGATTTGAACGGCGTCATCACGAGTTGGAACCGCGGGGCGGAGCGCATCTTCGGTTACAACGCGGCGGAAGCCATTGGTCATCCCATTACCATACTGATTCCTCCGGATCACATTAACGAGGAACCGCGCATCCTGGAACGCATTCGCCGAGGCGAGCGGGTCGACCATTACCAAACCGTGCGGCAGCGCAAGGATGGTTCCCGAATCGATATTTCGCTGACCGTGTCTCCGGTCAGGGACGCCAGCGGCAGAGTCGTGGGCGCTTCAAAAATTGCGCGGGATATCAGCGAACGCGCGAAAATCCAGGAGCAGCTTCAGCAAAGCGAAAACCGCTTTCGCGTTACGCTGGGGAGCATTGGGGATGCGGTCATTGCCACGGATCGCGAGGGGCGGGTTGAATTCATGAATTCCGTTGCGGAAAAATTGACCGGCTGGGACTCCCCGCAGGCTTTCGGTGTTCCCCTGGATACGGTTTTTAAGATCGTCAATGAATCCAGCCGTCAACCGGTTGAGAGTCCCGTGGCGCATGTTTTTCGAAAGGGTGTGGTGGTGGGATTGGCCAATCACACAGTGCTCATTGCAAAAGATGGAACCGAGCGCCCGATAGATGACAGCGCCGCCCCGATCCGCGATGGCAAAGAAGACCTGACGGGAGTGGTCCTTGTATTTCGAGATGCAACGAAGCAGCGGGCAGCGGAATTGACGGCGCGGAAACTGGCGACGATCGTTGAAAACTCTGACGATGCGATTATCAGCAAGGATTTGAATGGGATTATTACCACTTGGAACCGGGGAGCGGAGCGGATCTTCGGCTACACGACGGACGAAGCCGTGGGCCGTCCCATCCAAATGCTGATACCTCCGGATCACATTAATGAGGAGCCGCAAATCCTCGACCGCATTCGCAAGGGTGAGCGAGTGGACCATTATCAAACCGTGCGCCAACGGAAGGACGGTTCCCTGGTTGATATTTCGCTGACCGTGTCTCCGGTCAGGGACGCCAGTGGCACAGTCGTGGGGGCTTCAAAAATTGCGCGGGACGTCACCGAACAGCGGCGCATTTACGATCGGCTGCGGGAAAGTGAAGAGCGTTTTCGCATCACGCTGACGAGTATTGGGGACGCAGTGATTTCGACTGATCACAAAGGGCGCGTTACTTTTATCAACTCGGTTGCGGAAGAATTGACTGGATGGAA
>DASXHY010000552.1:0-1847 GCA_036488095.1 Verrucomicrobiia bacterium
TTTTCTCTTGTCTCGCTCTTCTTTTGTTTCACAATTCAAACGTGAAGCAGCGCGCTGCCATCCTGTGGTTCCTTCTCGTCACGAGCTTTTCCGCCTTGGGGCAAATGACTTCCAACCAGGTCGCCACCGTTATGGCCCAGGCCCTCACGCGCGCGAATGATTTTCTTGTTTCCGGCGACACTTCAAATGGCGTCGTGGCCGTGGTTGATCGAGAAGGTTTTGTGCTCGGCGTTTGGAGCCTCGCGCCGAGCCCGTCTGGGTTGGATGTCATCGACGCCATCACCAAGGCCGGCACCGCGGCATTTCTCAGCAGCGATCAACAGGCCCTGACCTCGCGCACCGCCGGGTTCATCGTGCAACAACATTTTCCGCCTGGAATAAAAAATCGCGAGCCCGGCCCGCTCGTGGGTGTGAATTTTTCGAATTTGTCGTTCTCGGACGTGAATCATTTTAAGGATCCGCACACCTTTGACCCGCTCGCATTCGGCGGTGGCGGAACGAATGGCGCGCCCATCACGCCGCTTGGATTGTCCGCGCTGTCCGGTCTCGCGGGTTCGCCGGGCGGTGTGCCTTTGTACGACGCGAACGGTCATCTGCTCGGCGCCGTCGGCGCGGCGATTACCGGGCATGCGCCGATTCCCGAGCTCTACGACATTCAACAAACCGCCAAGCAGCGATCGGACATTGACGAAGACGTGGCGCTCGCCGGCCAAATTGGTTTCGCGCCCAACAAAAAATTCTTCGGCTCGCAAGTGTTCATTGCCGGAATTCGCATTCCTTACGTGAATAGCAAAACAGTGTCTGAAGCACCGTTGCCCTTGGGCACAATCGGCGCGCCGGTTCCACCTTACGACATCACCAACTCGCCGCCGGTCAATTATCCCACGCTCACCCTCGGCGGCGTGCCCGGCGAGATGCGCGCGCCTATCATTGATGACCCTGTGGGTGGATTGATCGCTGGCCAGGCCCGACTAACCGCGACCGAAGTGACGAACATCCTCACGCTCTCCGCAGAACGCACGGCGATCACTCGCGCCGGCATCCGCCTTCCGCGCGGGCAGGCCGCCGAGGTTTTCATTACCGTAGTCAACAATCCCGATTCGCCGGGCGTCGCGCCGACGGTGCTTGGGGTCTTTCGCACGAGTGAGGCGACGATGTTCAGTTGGGACGTCGCCGTGCAGAAAGCGCGCACGGCACTTTACTTTTCCAGCCCGCTCGCGGCCGGTGTTTTGCCCGCCGAATTGCAAAATAAAGCCCTGTCGACGCGCGCGATTGGTTTTCTCGCCGAAAGCATGTATCCGCCCGGCATTCAAAAAAAGCCGCCCGGCCCGCTGCTGGGTTTGCAGGAAAAATTTTCGCTGCTGCCCATTGGTGTGACGAATATTTTGAACGGAGTTTTCTTCAACAGCGCTAATGCGCCGCTCACGGCGCCCGATCCGAACCTGCCAAACGGCATCACGATTTTCCCCGGGGGTTTCCCGTTGTATCGCAACGGCGTGCTGATCGGCGCCATCGGCGTCAGCGGCGACGGGGTGGATCAGGACGACATTATCAGCGCTTCGGGCACCGTGAATTTCCTGGCTCCCAATGCCATTCGCTCCGATCAAATTATTTTCCGCGGCACGCGCTTGCCGTACGCGAAGTTCCCGAGGAATCCGTCATTGTAGTCCTGGTTAAAAAATGCCCCGAATAGCTTTACCAAGGTTCAAACACCCTGTCTTCCGGTGTTGGATAGTCTCCCGCCAATGCCTGTATCTTTCCATTTAGCACACTGACGAGGAATTCTGTCATGGTGCATCCATATTCGCGAAAACCTTCCCCGCGCCCCTCATCCGACACGACAGTCC
>DASXHY010000596.1:0-3753 GCA_036488095.1 Verrucomicrobiia bacterium
TGGACCGCGAAATCACCGCCGCCCGCGTTCAACAGCCCGCTGTAAAGGGCGTCGCCGCCGTAACCGCCGATGTTCGGCTTGCCCGCCTTTTCAATGGCCGCAAGAATTTTGGCTTTGTCGGCCGCAGGCTCAATGTCGAAGCGCAATGGCCATGCCGAGGCGAGCGGATACATTCCATTCGTGTCGGTCCGGGCCAGATAAAATTCGCCGTTAAACAAATTGGAATTGATGCCGGCTTTGACTTCTTCCGCCTGCCTCAAATAGCCATTACTTCGATTTGTCTCTTCCAGCGTTGAAAATACTCGCGACGCAATGAGCAGGTTTTCGTAGTATTGACTTGCCGTGGCCACGTTGTAACCACCGCTGGGCATATTGCCGCCGGCATACTCGGAAATGCGCCATCCGGGAGGATCGAGCAGCTTGGTTTTCGCGTCTTGATAGGTCTTGATCCAGTCCAAGAAATGCGTCAGGCGCGGTGCCATTTCGCGCAGCAGCGTTTTATCGCCCGAAAAGAGGTATTGCTGCCACAGCAACATTGGCCAATACATGGACCATTCCGGAATGCGGCGGGCGCTCTGCGCCGGGGAGCAGGCGGGAAAATCTCCGTTGGTGAGCTGTGCCGCCGCATAGTCCCGCGCGACTTTGTCAATGATCATCGTATCGCGGTCGTTATAGAGCAAAACGTTGCCAATATTCCAACTATCCGCGGTCCACGACGCTTGCTCGCGGTCGGCATCCACGCTGATGATTCCCTGCTGAATATTTTGCCGCGCCGAACGCTCGCACATTTCGTAAATGGAATTGAGCAAATCGCTCGAACAATGAAAACGCCCGGCCACATCGGCGTCGCAGTAAGCCCAAATTCCGCGCACGTCGGAGCCTTTCAATGCTCCAGCGCAGCCGGTGATTTTAATCACTTGGAATGTCGCATCGCGGCCGAAGCCGGCGTCCCAGGTTTCGGTGCCGCCATGACAGGTATATTCGTCCCAACCCGAGGGTTTTCGTCCGCCCGTCATCTGAAAGTATTCAACGCGAACCTTGTCCCCCGAATGATTGCCGCGCAACGTCAGTTTGGGCCAGCCGTCAATGCAGCGTCCGAAATCCACCAGCCACGCGCCATTTGTTTGCGTGATACTCGCCGGTTCGAGTTCAGCCTGTTCGCGTTCCATTGGCGCCATTTGCGCGAACAAATGGTAAAGGGACCGATCCACTACGGTGGCCGACGCCCATTCGGAATCGCCAAATCCAACCGTTTGCCAGCCGGCAGGTTCCCGGCGCGAATCGAATTGAATGGCCGCGCGATTGCCTCCACTTTCACCGGTATTGGTTTCAGCAAATGCAGGCGGAAGATGGGCCGCCTCGTCCGGTATCGTCCACAGATACGCTTGACTCGCTGTAGTAGCGTGCGTGCGCATGGAGGGGAAATAGGCCGCGTTGGTTTCGATGAATGCGGTGTGGGCCAGAACTTTCCAGGATTCATCGGTTCCAATCTTTGTTGACGAACCGTCGGGATAGTCAAGCCGCGCCTCCAGCAAAAAGGCGGGTTTGGCATTTATGCCGGCATTGTTCCACGTGCCCACCCAATGCCCGATGGCCGCGAAAACGTTTGTGCCGGGTTTTAAAAGTTGGGTCACGTCGTACGCATTGTATTGGCCATAATGATAGGGATCGCAGCGCGCTGGTCCACGGCCAAGAAGTTGGCCGTTGCAATAAAGAAGATAATCGTTGTGCGCCGTTACATAGACCTTGGCCAGAACAGGTTTGTTAGTCACCACAAACGTCTTTCGGAAGTAAGCGAAATTATTCTGGTTCGTGGTCCCATCCCAAAGGTAACTTGCAGTCCATTCACTTTGATTCAGGCCCGCGTCGAAATAAGCTGGTGAACTATAATTGCCTGGCTTGCCGCTTTGATCCCAAATCCGGACCTTCCACCAAAACCGTTTGGCTGGAGGCAATGATTTGCCGGCATATTCAACCGAAGCCGACTTGTCCGAATCCACCTTGCCGCTATCCCACCAGATCGGGAGGTCGGAGGTCGGAGGCAGGAGGTCAGAGAACACAAGGATTTGATACGCGGTCTGCTTTTCTCCGCGAGTAGAATCCTCCGACATCCACGTGAATCGCGTCGTGTCCCGGTCAATCGCCAATGGATTGCTCACGCCGTTGACGAGCAATCCGGCGGGCGCAGATGGTTGGCCGGCAGCCGCGAAAGCAATCGAAGCAATGGACAGTATGAGGACAGGTTGCGTTGCAATGGCAAAAATTTTCATGCAGCGAAAAATTACGGTGTTTCGTTAAATTTGTAATCACCGGCGGTAACGAGACATTTGATGGTTGAATCCTCTTCTTGAACGGCAAGCACGCCATCGTCTTTGATTTTCGAAGTCACTGGCCACAGGACTTTCCCGGATTCAGTGAGAGTGAAATTGCCTCTCAGGAGTTTTGGAATGTAAATGGAGGCGCGGGTGTTGGCAGGGACTTTGACGGAAAGGGAAAACTTGCCATCGGCCTTCTTCTCCCAATGTGTGGTGATTAGGCCTTTCACCGTAGGAACAGCACCCTCGGCGAAGGTTAGTCCCCCCGTTTCCGGCCGCACGTCGAAGGTGGCAAAGCCGCCGCCGGTAGGCTGGATGCCAAGAATATATTTCTGGAAGAGATAGCCCGGATAGGCGCTCCAGGCGTGGTTGACTTCACCACCGTAACCGAATTGTTCCCAATTGGCTTTGTTTTCTTTCAACATGAGACAGTAACGAGCCAGGTCATGCACCACAAAATCCCCGGCACCGGCGTTCAACAGGCCGCTGTAAAACGCGTCGCCGCCGTAACCGCCAAAGACCGGGTCACTCGGCGCCAGAATGGCGGCGAGGATTTTCGATTTGTCCGCCGCCGGCTCGATGTCAAAGCGCAAGGCCCATGCCGAGGCGATCGGATACATTCCATTCGTGTCAGTCCGGACCCGATAAAATTCACCGTTGAAAAGATGAGAATTGATGCCGGCTTTAACTTCCTTCGCCTGCCGCAAATACTCGTCGCTTTGTTTCGCCTGTCCCAACACTGAAAAAATGCGGGAGGCGATCAGCAAGTTTTCATAATATTGGCAAGCTGTTGTGGCGTTGTAACCCCCGCTGGGCGTGATGCCGCCGGCATAATCCGAAATCCGCGCGGTGCGTGGATTGACCAGCTTGGTTTCCGGATCCTGCCACGTTTTCATCCAATCCAAAAAATGCGTCAGCCGCGGCGACATCTCGCGCAACAATGTGTCATCGCCCGAAAAAAAATATTGTTGCCACAGCAGCATTGGCCAATACATGGACCACTCGGCGCACTGATTCAAAGGCGCAGGACTGCAATCGTTGAAACTTCCGTTGGTCCTCTGTTCCGCCGCATAATCCCGCAGCACCTTGTCAATTATCATCGTGCCGCGGTGGTTATAAAGCAGCACGTTGCCGATGTTCCAACTGTCCGCCAGCCAGGGTGATTGCTCGCGATTGGCATCCACGCTGATCATACCTTGCTGCACGTTTTGCCGGGCCGAGCGCTCGCACATCTCGTAAATGTCATTGAGCAATTTGCTCGAACAACGGAAACGTCCGACTACATCGGCGTCGCAATAAGCCCACATTCCGCGCACGTCGGAAGGCTTCAACTTTCCCGCGTAACCAGTGATTTTCATTACCTGGAATGAAGTGTGGCGCCCGAAGTCCGCGTCCCAGGTTTCTCTGCCGCCGCGGCAAGTATATTCGTCCCAGCCGG
>DASXHY010000597.1:0-2897 GCA_036488095.1 Verrucomicrobiia bacterium
GAGAATCCCGTTCTGATAACGGCGCAGGCGCTCGACGGCGCTGCGATAGACGCTGAGCAGTTGGCGGATTTGCACTTCGGCTTTGAGTTCGGCCGCTTCAACTTGTTTTTGCGCTTGTTCGGCGGCGAAGCGAGCGGAAGTGATGGCTCCCTTGTTTCGGTTCCAAAGCGGAAGCGGAAATGAAAGCGTGAGCGCCGCGTCGTCAAACGTGGGCGAGGGCGCTATGGCATTGTGCGATTCCGTGCTGTGATTCCAACCGCCGCCAACATCCACGTTGGGAACCCGATTGGCTTTTTCCAGCCCCACATTGCTTTGCGCGGCATCGCGCGCGCGCCGAAGCGCCACCAAATCCGAGCGGTTTTTCAGCGATTCGCTGATGAGAACACCCGGATCAAATTCACGCGTCGGGATTTCGAGACTGCCCTTGGGAATCAACAACGTCTCGCCGCGATCCCGCCCCAGAAAACCGCTCAAGCCGATGGCTGCATTATCCGCGTCGGCCTGGGCCGCCAGCACTTCGTTTTGAAATTGTTGTTCCTCGACCTGCGTTTGCAACAGGTCCGCCCGGCTGATGTCGCCGGCGCGGTAACGGTCGCGCTGCGTTTCGGCAAGGCGGGCCAAAGCTTCCGCCGATTGACGCTTTTGCTCCGCGCTGCGCGAAAGCGCGAGTGCGTCAACAAATGCGGCCGCGGCGTCGAGCCTCAAATTCCGTAAAAAGCCGTCCAGGGTCGCGGACGCGGCGGCATAGCTTTGCTGCGCGCCGAGAATGCGGTATTTGCGTTTGCCACCGAGTTCGATGGTCTGAGTGAGCGACGCCCCATAGGTGCTTGGCAGCCGCTGATCCCCGCTGTGAGTAACATCGCGGCCGCCGTTCAATTGCAGCGTCGGATTTTGAAATTCCCTGGCTGTGGCCATCGCGGCAGCGGTAATCGAGACGTTGTAACGCTGTGCGGCATAATCGAGATTTGCCGCGGCGACTTCATTTAGAAATTCAGAGAATGTGATTTGATTCGTTGCCGGAGCGGAGTTCGTGACCGGTTGCGACAAAGGAAAACCGGCCATGTTGGTTTGGGCCGGGCTCGTCCAGGCCAAAATCAGCAATAGAACAATTGCGTTTGTGCATTTCACCACGTTGAATTTAATTAACGCGCGGTGAATCGTCTGTGAGGCGGGGTCTAAATCTTTTGTCCGGCGAAACCGTACAACAATCTACTGGCTCTCGTGCCAGCGAATTGCCTCGCGCAGAAGTTCCGTGGCGCTGGTGAGCTTGAGCTTTTCCTTGATGCGGGCGCAAAATGCCTGAACGGTTTTCATGCTGATGTTCAGAGACTCCGCGATCTGGCGCGTCTCATAACCCTGGCCGATCAATTGGAAAACCTGGAGTTCCCGGTCGCTCAACTGGCCGATCGAGGGACTGATGGCCGCGGATTCTCCTCCCACGAACTTCGCCGCGAATACGGCGGTGAGCCGTTCGCTCAGGTATAATTTGCCTTCCAACACCTGGCGGATTGCGGCAATCACTTTTTTCGCCGTCTCGCGTTTCATGATATAGCCGCGCGCGCCGGCACGCAGAGCACGTTCGGCATAGAGATTCTCATCGTGCATGGAAAGAACGATGACGGCAATGTCGGGTTCGATGGCCTTTAAATCTTTAATCAGCTCAATTCCCGACTCGCCCTTGAGCGAAATATCCACAATGGCCACGTCGGGTTTCAGTTTGACCATGGCCTCAAGCGCCTCGGGCGCGCCTTCCGCCTCCCCGCAAACCGAAAGGTCCGGCTGTTGATGAATCAAGGTCGTCAGCCATTCTCGAACCAGTGGATGGTCGTCCACTAAAAAAACTCTGACTTTGGATTTATTCATTCGCACCCTTTCGGTAAGCCTGTTTGCCGGGCAACACACAGGAAACAATCGTCCCGCCGGATTCATCGCGGCGGGCCTGGAACGTTGCCCCAATGATGCTGGCTCGATGTGCCATGATTCGCAGGCCCATGCCCGCGGTCTTCGGCAACGAATCCGGCAAGCCGATTCCATCGTCCTTCACGCGCAACCCGATTCCGTCATCCAACGCCTCAAGCTGAATGTTGATTTTCCTGGCTTTACCGTGCTTGACGGCATTGCTGATGCACTCCTGTGCGATCCTATACAAGTGCCCGGACGTGGCAGTATCTCGAATCAATACCGGAGAATCGCATTCAAATCGACAGGAGATTTTGAACAAATCACTGCTGATTTCCGCCAGTTCTTCGAGGGCTTGCATCAAGCCGGCGGCCTCCATTTCGATTGGGTGCAGGCCCTTGGCAAGCTTGCGCGAGAGGGCGATGCCTTCCTCGACCAATTCCACGACCTGGTTGGCATCGGCAGCTTCGGGCAAGCCTCGCGTGGCCAGCTTTTCTTCCAGCACCTGCCCCGCCAGCGCCACGCCGGTAAGGTGCTGGCCGAGGCTGTCGTGCAAATCGTGCCCGATCCGGCGCTGTTCCCGCTCGCTGATTTCGAGCAGTTCGCGTTCGACTCGCTCCCGCTCCGCCATTTCCTCCGTGAGCGCCGCCGTTCGCTGTTTCACCCTCGCCTCCAACTCGGCATAGACCGTCCGCAGTTTCGCCAGTAATCCGATAACCACAAAGTAAAACACCAGCACGATGGATGCGTTCCACCATGGCACAAGCCGGCTGGAGTATCGTCCGCCGGTGGCCAGATCGCCGGCCAGTGAAACAGTCACGCTCAGCAACGCGATGAAAATTGCAAACCTCGTTCCCACAAACCAGGTGGCCAATCCCAGAGCCAGCAAATAAAAAACTGAAAAGGAAAGTTCCCAGCCGCTGACGAAATCCACCACTCCGACGCCTATGACAATCAGCAATGTTGCGAGGACAACCAGTGCGCGAGACTGAGTTTGA
>DASXHY010000653.1:0-5573 GCA_036488095.1 Verrucomicrobiia bacterium
ATTCCACTTTCAATTTGCGCGCAAACCAACACGTTGCCGTCTCATCCACGCTTGCTTCTCGGCACCGAGGGCATCGCCGCGCTGAAGGCGCGCATTGCCACCGCCCCATGGGCGAAGGCGTCGTGGCAGGAATTGAAGGAAAGGGTGGACAAGGAACTGCGCCAGCCGGTCGTCCTCCCGCCGCGGGGTGGCAATTGGAGTCATAACTACGTCTGCGCGGAACACGGCGCGCGCCTGAAGCAGGGCAAACAAATCGGCCCGTGGCAATGGGAACACATCTGCCCGGTCGGCGATCACGTCTTGCGCGGCGATCCCACCAGGGCCACGCTGGATTTCGATGGCAACGTCATTGCCAGCATTCACGCCAATTACGCGCGCGAAGTGATTGATGACGGGTTGGTTTATCAGATCACCGGCGACGCGCGTTATGCCGCTCACGCGCGGGAAATTTTGCTCGCTTATGCGGATCGCTATCTGAGTTATCCCGTCCACGATAATCAAGGCCACCCGGGCGGGCGCGGCGGCCATGTGGCGTCGCAGTCCTTGACGGAAGCCACGTGGTTGATTGATATCGCGCAAGGCGCGGATTTGGTTTGGGACACGTTGAGCGAAACGGACCGCGCCGCGATCACGGACAAGATGCTGCGCCCGGCCCTCAATGAAATCATCATCCCGCAAAAATACGGCATCCATAATATTCAATGCCGCGAGAACAGCGCCATCGGATTGGTCGGATTTTTGTTGAACGATCCGAAACTGATTTCGCTGGCGATCGATAATCCGCAATACGGTTTTCGCGCCCAGATGCAACACGGCGTATTGCCCGGCGGCTTTTGGCTGGAAGGCAGCACCGGCTACCATTTTTTTGCGATGGATGGCATGTGGCCGTTGATGGAGGCCGCGCGCAATTGCGGCATCGACCTCTACGGGCCGCAATTCAAAAGCATGTTCGATGGCCCAATGTCTCTGGCGATGCCGAATCTCTCGCTGCCCAATTTCAACGACAGCGGCATCTCGCCCTTGGAAAGCCACGCGGATATTTATGAACTGGCGGTTGCGCGTTATCATGACGCGGCCTACTCGGCGATGTTATCGACCAATCGCTCGAATCGCATGGCGTTGCTCTTCGGTTTGACCAACGTTCACGACGGTGAATTTCATGTGCCGGTCGTGAGCCGCAATCTCTCGGGTCCCGGCTACGCGATTTTGGAGCGCGGCACGGACACGAACGCCACGTGGCTCGCGCTGAAATACGGCCCGCACGGCGGCGGCCACGGGCATCCAGACAAAAACAGTTTTATTCTTTACGCTCGCGGCGATGTCGTCGCGCCGGATGTCGGGACGCACGCGTATGGTTCGCCGTTGCACACCGGTTGGGACAAAACCACGCTCGCGCATAACACGCTGGTGGTGGATGAAAAATCGCAGGAACCGGCGCAGGGCAAATGCCTGGCGTTTGGCACCGAGCGCGGTGTGGATTATTCGGTCACCGACGCGGGACCGATTTATCCCGGCGTGCATTTCATTCGCACGACGGCGATGCCGACGCCGGATATTATTGTGTTCATCGATCAAATTGAAGCCGACGCGCCGCACACGTTTGATCTCGCATATCATCAAGTAGGAACGTGGGAAAATCTGCCCGCCGGCAAACCGTGGTCGTCAAAATCAGGCGCTGGGTATAAATATTTTACCGACGCGACTTCGACGCCTGACGATCGCCCGAACGGCAGCACGCGGGTGTTTAAAACCAAAGTTCGAGACGGCTGGGAGCCCGCGGTTGAGCTGGCGCAAACGATCCCGACAGAAATCATCACTGGCTACGGGATTTGGAAAACGACCGAAGACAAAGTTCCGATGCTGGTTCAGCGCCGCCACGCGCAGCGAACCGCGTTTGTATGGGCGGTCTCTCTTGACGGCACGCCGATCGGTTTGCGGGTAATGGATGTTGCAGACGCGTCGGGAAAACGTCTTGAAGAATCCGAGGCATTGGCCGTGCAAGTGGCGAGCAATGGACGTGTCTGGAATTTATTGACAAACCAAGCCCACAAGCAGGTCAGCGTATCTTCCGCGGACGGTTCGCATTGGCAA
The DNA here is from genome assembly GCA_036488095.1 of Verrucomicrobiia bacterium. Lineage (GTDB taxonomy): Bacteria > Verrucomicrobiota > Verrucomicrobiia > Limisphaerales > DASXHY01 > DASXHY01. Next base: position 2,092 of record DASXHY010000653.1, read on the forward strand.
AGTGATGCGCCCTTCGCGGTTCATTGACGGTTGAGTGCGTAGCGCAGGTTGGCAACCTGCTGTGTCGCAGACTGCCAGTCTGCGGAGCGTAATTAAGTCACGTGGCCATCGAAACCGAAGATTTCTACAAAGCAGATGTCTGTCCTACGCAGAACGCCGCAGCCCTACATTCTTGTTTGCCACTCTGTCTTGTAACGTGAATTGAAAATGGGGGAGCGCGCCCAGCCCCGCAGCAGCGTGCCCGAGAACCTCACCAGATTTTCGCCCGCAATTCCGGCGCGCGCCAAATCGGATCGCTGGGTTTGATTCCGAACGCGTCGTAAAACGGCTGGAAATTCACCAGGGAGCCGTAGGCGCGGAATTGGCCGGGCGAATGCGGGTCCACCGTTACAAGACGGCGCGCTTCGGCGTCGCGGATGGTCGTGCGCCAGATTTGGCCGAACGAAATGAAAAACCTTTGCTCGGGCGTGAACCCATCGATCTTCTGGCGCTTCGACGGATCCTTGGCCAGCACGCGTTCGAGCGCGTCGTAGGCGAGGGTCACGCCGCCGAGATCGGCAATGTTTTCGCCGAGAGTCAACTTGCCGTTCACGTGCACGCCGGGCAATGGCTCGAAGCCGTCGTATTCATCCACCACCTTTTGCGCGCGCGCCTCGAATTCCTTGGCGTCGGCATCGGTCCACCAGCCGTTGAGATTTCCGTTGGCGTCATATTTCCGGCCCTCATCATCATAACCGTGGGTCATTTCGTGGCCGATGACCACGCCGATCGCGCCATAATTCACCGCGTCATCCATGGTAACGTCGAAAAACGGAGGCTGCAGGATGCCGGCGGGAAAAACGATTTCGTTCAACTCGGGATTGAAATAGGCATTGACCGTTTCCGGCGTCATGCCCCATTCCGTTCTATCGACCGCCTTGCCGAGCCGGACCAACTCGCGATGCGATTCAAAGGCCTCCGCGCGGCGGACATTGCCGAGGTAATCATCGCGCCGGATTTGGACGGACGAATAATCGCGGAATTTGGCCGGGTAACCAATCTTCTGCGTGAAACGCGCGAACTTTTCGAGCGCCTTTTTCCGCGTGGCGTCGCTCATCCAATCCACTTTTTCCAGGTGATCGTGGAAAACTCCCTTCAAATTTTCCACGAGTTCATTCATGCGCGCCCGGGCTTCCGGCGGAAAATATTTTTCGACGTAAAGCTGTCCAAGCGCTTCGCCGATGCTGCCGTCGAGAACGTGTGCGGCGCGTTTCCAGCGCGGCTCCTGTTGTTCCTGGCCGCTGAGTTCCTTGCCGAAAAACGCGAAGTTTTCCTCCTCGACCGCGCGATGCAGATAGGGCGCGCTATTGTGCAGCAAATGCCAGCGCAGATAGACTTTCCAATCGGCGAGCGGTTGCTGCTGCACGAGCTTGTTTACCGCGTCGAAAAATTCGGGCTGGCCAACAATTGCGTACGTCAGCGGTATCAAATTCTTGCCGGAGTTCGACGATTCCGGGGCGAGCCCGGATTGCGTGAAGTAAACGTCCCATGGAATGGCCGGGTCTTTGGCGACAAATGCGGCGGTGGTGAATTTATTGTAGTTCTTGTCCGGGTCGCGCAATTCCACGCGCGAGCGGCCGGCTTTGGCCAGTTCAGTTTCGATGGAGAGAACGGTGGTGGCATCGGCTGACGCTTGCTCGGGTTTCTCGCCGAGCAGCGTGAACATTTTGGTCACGTGCGCGCGATATTTCGTGCGCATATCGGCGAAGCCCTCCTTGAGGTAATAATCGCGGTCGGGCAGCGAGAGCCCGCCCTGGCCCAGGTGATAGGCGTAGATGGCGCTGTTTTTCGCGTCCGGGCCGAAGCCGGCGCCGAAAATGCCGCCGATGCCGCGGTTATGAAAATCCGCCAGCAGCGCGAATAAATCCTGCGTTGATTTGATGAGGTCAATTTTTTTCAGGTCGTCGGAGATGGGTTTGAAGCCGAGCTTCTCAATGCGATTCGTGTCCATGGCCGAGGCGAAAAAATCGCCGACTTCGCGCCGGGGCGAATGCGGCGGTGCGGATTTGTCGGCGGCGGCGCTGTCGAGAATATCGTGGATGAGATACCAATTGCGCTCGGCCAATTCACTGAAGCTGGCCCAGCGGGACTTGTCGGCGGGCACGGGATTATTTTTTACCCAGGTGCCATCCGCGTAATGAAAAAAGTCTTTGCCGGGATCGACCGACTGATCCATGTAGCCGATGGAGAATCGGGGAACCGGCGGTGGCGCATCCGACTTCGCGGGCGAATCGGCGCCTCGGGCGGCGATTGTGAAAACGGTGGCGAGCGCGACTTGAATTGAGAGCTTCATACGATTTTCCTGCGATCCTCTGCATGTCCGGATGGCCAAATATTGCGGCGAGGGTCTCGCGCGAACAAATTGTTGTCAGTTAAAGGTGTTTGCAAGCGGTTTTCTTCTTTGATTTAGCCTTTGGAGTTGTTCAGGTAACCTTGGATATAGGGAAAGCAGGAAAATCGAATAAAACCCGTGTTTTTGGAATGAAAAAGAGGTTTCGTTCTTTGGCAGAAGATGGATTTGGTAGAAGACTATTCATTTTTTCCGCCTCGCCAACTTCAACTGGGTATTGACTACGCACACAGGCCGGTATTTCATCTGTTAGACATCTTAGGTTGGCAATTGTTCGAACCCAAAACCGCAAACTCAGACATTGATCATTGAAAATCTCCTATGCGTTCCTTCTTCTTGCTTCTCCTTATCGTGCTGTGCGGCTGCGCCGGCGGTCCCACTCATGACTATTACAGCCCCGCCGTTGTTGGCGGCACGAGGTTCAAAGGCCCGATTACCATGTCGCTCGTTGACGACGTTAACGTCGAGAAAGAGAAATGTCTTGCGGCGGGATATGTGTTGATCGGGACGAGCGATTACACAGGCAAATATCCCGAAGCGGCCGAATTGAAAGCTCAAGCTCATCGCGCCTATGCTAACCATGTCATTTATAGCGTGAAGGACGTTTCAAAACCGGGAAGCTGGCACTTCAGCATAAGTAATTGGGGCGGCGGCGGTGGTTCTAGCAGTGAGAATGAAACCCACATCGTTTTTATGGGCAAATGAGAACGGAGTTATTATGCCGAGCAAAGCAGAAATGAATCCCGAAGAGATGCAGCGCTTTTGGAAAAACTATTCGCCAACAAAACGTGCCAAGGTGGAAGCTGATCAAACTTACCAGATGGCAATCCGCAATAAGGATTTCATTAAAGCGCAAGAAAGAGCTGTTGCGATAATACACGGTAATTTTCAACATAGGGTTCACCCGCTGCTTAGGGATTTCGGACAAGATAAAGATTAGGCTGAATTCGCTATGAGCGGCGGTCCATATCCCTCAATTCGTTCCAACAAGCCGCATTGGAGCACTTGGCTCGCAATTGGAATTTCTATTCTTGCTCTTATAATCGCATTCATGTCGTGGCGGAAACCGGTTTCACGCTCGGAGAACTATTCA
>DASXHY010000048.1:0-2721 GCA_036488095.1 Verrucomicrobiia bacterium
CGTCATGCCGAGGGCGACCAGAAAGTCCTGGTGAAAACCAATGAGGAAAATCTCAACCGCGCCGGCGCCCGCGTGCGGTTCGCGCAGGCCGAATCGCAAAAACAGTATCAGCCGCAAAAACGTGAAGGCGACCAGCAACGAAAAGAAAAAGAACACGGCGAAAGCCGACCGCGAACGTTTCCACGGAAAATCGTCCGGCGAAAGCTCTTTGGCCGCCCAGGGGTTTTCACCAGGAGGCAATGGTGATGGCTCAACTGACACAGCTAGATGACACTTATTTTGATAATTTGGTTCAACTCGAAAACGCGGCGGCCCGTTGTCTCATTCTGAGATACGGGCGAGACAAGAAATCGTTTCTTCGGTGATTCCCCGCGGAACACTGCATGGATATAAACAGCCCGTTATCCATAAACCGCAACGAAAAATATTTATTATTTTTTGCCGTGCGAATGGCGCACCGACGAGTTTGGATTACCAGCAATTCGCGCGCCCCTTTTTGAAACTGTAGGAGCCGACGTGAGGAGGCTCTAACTTTTTCCGCGCAGAAACGGTGTGAGCCTGCCAATGAACGGTTTGTATTTACGCTTTTTTGGTTGCTCGGAATTTGCGATATACGATTTTCGATTTACGAGCGCACGATGTGTTTTCCGCGACTCGTAAATCGTATATCGTAAATCGTAAATGGTTAGAGCCTCCTCACGTCGGCTGCTACATGGTTTATCAAACAGTCGATGGCCCAACTTTTTGCCCCGCCTTAAGCGGATGCCCGGCCAGGAATTCAGCGGCAGTCAGACGGCGGCCACCTTCCTGTTGCACAACCAATATTCGCACCGCGCCTTCACCGCAGCCGACCACAATTCCATGTTTGTCCGTCTGCAAAATGGCGCCGGCCTCGCCCGTGCGCTCGGCAATTTCCACGTCCCATATCTTCAACAAATGCGGATGCGGCTGCGCGGGCAAATGTGTGAACGCTCCGGGCCACGGAACCAGGGCGCGGACGCGGTTGCGAATCGACCGGGCCGGCTGCGACCAGGAAATTTCACCGTCCTGTTTTTTAATTTTTGGCGCGAGCGTCACGCCTTCGGTGGGTTGCGGACGCGGATGAATCGCGCCCGAGACAAATTCGGGAATGGTCCGCACGAGCAGATTTGCGCCGATGCTGGCGAGCCGGTCGTGCAAGGTCTGGGCGTTATCCGATGCCTCAATCGGCGTTCGTTCCTGCGCAACGATATCGCCAGTGTCCAGTCCCACGTCCATTTTCATGATCGTGACGCCGGTTTCGGAATCGCCGTTGAGAATGGCGTGCTGGATGGGCGCGGCGCCGCGATATTTCGGCAGCAGCGAGGTATGCACGTTCAGGCAACCGAAACGCGGCAGATCCAAAATGGCTTTCGGCAAAATCTGCCCGTAAGCGGCCACCGCGATGAGGTCCGGCTTGAGCGCGGCCAACTGCTGGATAAAACCCTCCTCGCGCGCCCGCTGCGGCTGAAGGACAGCAATATTTTCTTTTTGCGCGACTTCCTTGACCGCTGAAGGCTGCAATTTAAGACCGCGACCCTTCGGCTGGTCGGGCTGCGTGACGACGGCAACAACCCGAAATTCCGGGCACGCCAGCAACGCCCGCAGGCTGGCGGCCGCAAGCTCGGGCGTGCCCATGAAAATGATTCGCAGCATGACAATTGTTAAATGACGAATGACGAATGGACCGGAAATCCACCGCGCTCCATTCGTCATTCGTCATTCACACCTTGACCACATGCTTCAGAATATCCACCAGCACCTTGGCGGGCGATTGGTCGGCGTCGATGCGATGCACGAGATGTTTTCCGTAGAAATTCAGCACGGGCTTGGTTTCCTTTTCATAGGTCTTCAAGCGGCTGCGGATCACTTCGAGGCTGGCGTCATCGAGCCGGTTTTCCTTGAGCGCGCGGCGTTGCATGCGCTGCACGAGACTATCCATATTGACGCAGCGGAGATAAAAAATTCCAATGACGTCCAGCGTGTCCTTGAGCATCTCGGCCTGGTGCACGTTGCGCGGGATGCCGTCGAGCACCAGGGTGTCCCGGTCAGGCAGAAAACGGCCCGCCTGGGTGTTGTTCTCGATTGATTGCCGCCAGAGATCGATGGTCGGCTGATCGGGAACCAGTTCGCCGCGGCTGGAATAGTCGATGAAAACGCGGCCGATTTTGCTTTCAATCGTGAGATTCCGAAAAACATCGCCACACGCACAGTGAAAAAAATGCGGTATGGTGCCGAGGATTTTTCCCTGCGTGCCCTTGCCGGCGCCGGGCGCGCCGAACAGGAGAATGGTGCGGTATTTCATGCGGTTTTGGATGGGTGCTCTGGAATGGAATTTCGTAGCCGCACGTCGCGCGAAACTACGGGCTGTCCTTGTGCTTCAGTTTTACTTCTTGGATTTCCGTGAATGGAATCGTGACCTCCTCGCTCACGTGGCCCGTGCGGATTTGCGCGTGGAGGTCGTTGGCGGAAATGCGCGAGATGCGCTCGGCGATAAATTCCCCGCGAGCGGCTTTAATGACGAGCAGCATGTCCTTTTCCGCATCGCGGCGCACCACGCCGAAAAAGCCGGGGAATTTTGTTTCAAAGAAACGACGGTTGAACATGAATGCGCCGCGCTGGAAGACTTGCGTGGGCGGCAGCGGCGCGCCGGAGGCGGCGGGAGCGTCGTGATGGAGTTTCAGGCCGCCGGACTCGGCCGGG
>DASXHY010000122.1:0-5212 GCA_036488095.1 Verrucomicrobiia bacterium
ATTGGCGTCGTGGGCCACGAAGGGAGCACCGTGGTGGTGGTGATGAACAGCCTGCGGCTTTTGTTTGGCAAGATTGGAAAGCCGGCAGCGGACGTTCCATCTTCAGCCCGTTAGGGCGAAAGAAAATAACCCACCGCTTTAGCGGTGGGTTGAGTGTAAATCTCACAAGTCCCGCAGGGACGGCAGAAACGTAAACCCATGCACGAATTCGTGTGCGATATTTCTGCCGTCCCTGCGGGACTTGGTCGCGCGCCGGTTTACCCCCGCGATGAATCGCGGGGCAATTTTCTTTCGTCCCTGGCGGGACTGAAGGCTGACGCCTATTCTCGCACTTGAATCATGCCCGACGAAAGATTCCAAGCCCGATTTCATTTGTCTTGTCTTTGTCCTTCTGCCTTCATCTGCGGTTTAAATTCATGAACAAAAATTTCATGCGCGAAGCGATTCGCCTGTCGATTCAAATGATGCGGCGAGGCAAAGGCGGACCGTTCGGCGCGATTGTTGTCCGGGGGAACAAAATTGTCGGACGCGGGTGCAACCAGGTCACGTCCGGTAACGATCCTACGGCGCACGCGGAAATTGTGGCCATCCGCGACGCCTGCCAGCGCCTGAAAACGTTCAAGCTCGACGACTGCGATATTTATACGAGTTGCGAGCCATGCCCGATGTGTCTCTCCGCGATTTACTGGGCTCGGCTAGGCAATGTGTACTATGGCAACACGCGCAAGGATGCGGCGCGCATTGCATTCGATGACGACGAAATTTACCGCGAGGTGGCATTGCCGATCCACAAGCGCAAGCTGATGATGAAGCCGCTGCTGCGGAATGAAGCGTTGGTGGCGTTCAAGGAGTGGGAAAAGAAGGCGGATAAGGTTCTATATTGAGTTTTTGGGGAGCGCAGCCGCCCCGGCTGCCGTTCGGCGCGCCTCGCGCCGAACACAAGAGGCGTGGGACGGTATTGAACGTTGGGATGATTTCGTGCCTCAAAGTGAGCCGCGAGGCGCGTCTCACTGCGCCCGAGGCGGGCGCGCTCCCCATTACTCTCGGTTTCAGTGGCTATCCGCGCTTTTACCGTGCATAATGTCTCATGCCTTATCGACCGAGGAAATCCAAGAAGCCCCAGGCCAAACCGGGTGAACCGGGAAGCGCGCAAGCACACGACTACCAATTTCTGGACCAGCGCCGCCGCGACTTCACGACCCGCAACACTTTGGCCCGCCTGCGCAATCGCAAGTCGGACATCAAGTGAACTTCGGCAGTCATCGGGATTAAATTTATGGACGAGGAGATTTTGAAATTATTGGGCGGCGCCGATTACGCGCCCGCCAATGTGCCGGAAATGCTCCGGCTTTTGCGCTTGCCCCCGAATCGCCAGCAGGAACTGCAAGAAGCATTGCGCCGCCTGGAACAAAGCGGCCGCATCACGCGGACCAAGGGCAATCGTTACATTCAATCGCGCGAGGCTGACCTCGTGCCGGGGCGGATTCGCATCAATCGCCAGGGAAAAGGGTTTTTGATTCCCGACGATCCGAAGCTCAAAGAAATCATGGTTCCGGAAAGCGCCACCGGCACCGCGCTGCACGAAGACCGCGTCCTGGTGCGTCGTGATGTAAAGAAGGGCTTTCGTGGCGACGGCTTCGAGCAGGAAACCGGCGCGGTGATTCGCATACTGGAACGCAAACGCACGCAGATTGTCGGCACGTTGCAGCGCAGCCCGCGTTTTCTCTACGTCATTCCCGACGACCCGCGCATGCCGCATGATATTTATGTGCCGCCGCCGCGCGACGTGGGCCGGCCCGCGAATGTGGGCGATAAGGTCGTAGTGGAATTGCATGAATGGGAAACGCGCCACACGAATCCCGAGGGTGAAATCATCGAGGTGCTCGGTTCGCCGGATGAGGAAGGCGTGGACATGCTCTCGGTGCTGCGCCAATACTCGTTGCCGCTACATTTTCCGAAAAACGTTTTGCAGGAGGCACGCGCCATCGGCACGACCGTCCAGCCGGACGAACTGGCCGGGCGCGAAGATTGCCGGGCGCATCAGGTTGTCACGATCGATCCGGACGATGCGAAAGATTTTGACGACGCGATTTGCCTGCAACGCGCCGGGCGCGATGAATGGAAGCTGTGGGTGCACATCGCCGATGTGTCGAATTACGTGAAGCCCGGCACCGCGCTGGACGATGAAGCGCGAGTGCGCGGCAATTCCACTTATCTCGTGGACCGCGTCATCCCGATGCTGCCAGAGGCGTTGAGCAACGAGTTGTGCTCGCTGAAACCGAACGTGGATCGCCTGACCAAGTGCGTGGAGTTTTTAATTTCCGCCGAAGGCCGCGTGCTCAAGACGAAATTTTATCCGGCGGTGATTCATTCCAAACGCCGGTTCACCTACAAGGAGGTGCTCGCGGTTTTACAGCGCGAGCCTTCCGGCGCGATTGAGCGGATGCTGCATGACGCAAACGCGCTGGCGCAGAAAATCCGGCGCCTCCGTTTCAAGGCCGGCTCCCTCGACCTTGATTTTCCGGAAATGAAAATCCGCCTGGACGAACGCGGACGCATTTCGGCCGTCGAACGGGTGGAAAACGATATTTCGCACCAGTTGATCGAGGAATACATGCTGCTCGCCAATGAAGCCGTGGCGGGCAAACTCATGGCGGAGGGTGTGCCGGCGATTTATCGAGTGCACGAGCCGCCGGACGAACGGCGTCTGCGCGAATATCGCGAGGAAGTGTTGAGCCATCACGTGCCGGTCGGCAACCTTACGAAACGGACGGAAGTCCAAAAGCTCCTTGAGAAACTCGGCACGCTCGCCATCGGGCCCGCGCTGAAAATCGGGTTCCTGCGCTCGCTGATGCGCGCGCGTTATGCCGTCGAGCCGCTCGGCCATTATGGGCTGGCCAAAACCAAATACGCGCATTTCACGTCGCCGATCCGCCGCTACGCGGACCTGGTGGTGCATCGCGCGTTGTTCCAGAAGAGCCACGGCTCGGTGCATTCGCTCAAGGAAACCGCCGACCATATTTCCGACACCGAACGAAATTCCGCTGATGCCGAGCGCGACAGTAAGGATGTGAAGCTGTATGCGTTCCTCAAGGGACAGTTGAAATCGCCGAACCCGCCGCGTTATCCGGCGCTGGTGATCGACGTGCGCAACTTCGGATTTTTCGTCGACGTGCCGGGCCTCGCGATGAGCGGCCTGGTGCATCTTTCGAGCGTGGAAGACGACTTTTATGTTTTCGATAGCGAGCAGAGCCAATTGGTTGGCCGCCGAAATCGCCGCGTGATTCGACTCGGCGACCGGGTGCAGGTGCAGGTCGCCAAGGTGGATAGTTTTAAGAAACAAGTGGATTTCCGGCTCGCGAAAGAAGCGGGCGCATTCGCCAAACGCCCCACCCCGACGCCACAAACTGAACACAGGCGACGGCCGGAGCGCGAATCGCGGCCACGCCAGCAAAAGTTCGGCGGCGGGAAATTCGGCGGGGGCCGTCGGCAGCGATCGAGGCAGCGGTAGAATTCCAGACAAGAATCTCCGCGTCGTAGCGCAGGTTGGTAACCTGCCGTGTCGCCGACTGGCAGTCGGCAGCGCGTGAAATAGTCAACTACGCCGGAAATTGTCGCGCGACGCAGATTGGCAATCTGCGAAACAGCACACTGGCAGTGTGCGCACCGGGTAAAACTGCGCCTTGCCGGTTTTGTGGGCGGCGTATAACTTCCCCAAGCAAGCTTGCGCGAAAGGAATTTTGTTTATGGTGCAAAACGTCCGGCAGACCATCAATACGAGCAACGTGCTTTCCGTCATCATGGGCGGCGGCCAGGGCACGCGGTTGTTTCCGCTTACCAAGGAGCGCGCCAAACCGGCCGTGCCGCTGGCGGGGAAATATCGCATCGTTGACATTCCCATTTCCAACTGCATCAATTCCGGCCTGCGCCGGATTTATTTGCTGACGCAGTTCAATTCCGCTTCGCTGCACCGCCACATTTCGCAATCCTACAAGTTCGACCATTTCTCCGGCGGATTCGTTGAGTTGTTGGCGGCGGAACAGACCTTTACCGACACCTCCTGGTATCAGGGCACCGCCGATGCCGTGCGAAAAAACCTGATGCATTTTCTCACGCACGATTTCGAGTACCTGCTGATCCTGAGCGGCGATCAATTGTATCGGATGGATTTCCGGGACATCATCAATCAGCACGCCGAGAGCGGCGCGGACATCACGATCGCCACCATTCCCGTTTCGCGGCGCGACTCGCAGTCTTTCGGCATCATGCAAATGAACGAGGAGCGCCGCATCACGCGCTTTGTCGAAAAGCCCAAGGATCCCGCCCTGCAAGACTCGCTGAAATTGCCGCCGGAATGGTTCCCCAAACTGGGCATCGCCGACGGACGTGAATTGTTCCTCGCCTCGATGGGTATTTACGTCTTCACGCGCGACGTCCTTCGCAAGCTGCTCGAAAACACGCTCACGGATTTCGGCAAGCACATCATCCCGAGCGCGATCGAGACGCACCGCGTGTTCTCCTATGTGTTCCAAGGTTATTGGGAGGACATTGGAACGATCCGCTCGTTTTTCGAAGCGAACCTCGATGTCACGGCGGAGTTGCCGCGGTTTAATTTTTTCGACATGAGCGCGCCGATTTTTACCCGGCCGCGTTTTCTGCCCGGGTCAAAGATCAACGGCGCGGAAATCGAACATGCCGTGATCTCCGACGGCTGCATCATCAACCACGCGCACATCCGGCGCAGCATCGTGGGCATTCGGAGCCTCGTCGGCGCGGGCACGGAGTTGAACCGCGTGATTCTGCTGGGTTGCGATTTTTACGAGTCCGCGGACTCCATCGAATCGAACGAAACAGCGGGACGCCCGCGAATCGGGGTCGGCTCCAATTGCCGGATTGAAAACGCCATCATCGACAAGAACGCGCGCATTGGAAATAACGTGGTAATTTCGCCGGCGGGCAAGCCGGAAAACGCGGACCACCCGTTGTATTTCATTCGCGACGGCGTGGTGATCATTCCCAAGAACGGGATAGTGCCGCACGGGACGGTGATTTAACGCCGGACCAAGGCAATCCATTTTTAACAGAAGAAAACGAAGGAAACAAAGATCTTCGTTAACTTCGTTCCCTTCTGTTCAAATTCCCCCGTTTTTTGGTTTTCTCCTGTTCTTTTCTGCGTTTTCCAGCAACGTTAGAAAAAATTCTGGCGAGAAGG
>DASXHY010000134.1:0-3936 GCA_036488095.1 Verrucomicrobiia bacterium
GGCACGGAGGAACCTGTGACGCGCCGGCCACTCACTCGTCAATCGTCATTGGTGGTTAGGCCGATTGCTTCACTTGGCCTTCGCGAGGTCTGCCTTTCCGGAGACCATTTTCTTCGGGCCGTTCGCATTTGGCAAAATATCGAACGAGAAAATTTCCGACGGCACATACAGCGTGGCGCACGCGTTGGGAATGTCCACGATACCGCTGATGTGGCCCTGGACGGGAGCCGTGCCCAGAATCGCGTAAGCCTGTTCGCCGGTGTAACCGAATTTTTTCAGGTACTCGATGGCATTGAGGCACGCGCGACGGTAGGCGACGTGAACATCGAGATAGTATTGTTTTCCGGCCTCGTCAACCGAGATGCCTTCGAAGATGAGATAACGATTATAGTTCGGCTCGACCGGGCTCGGCTGGAAGATCGGGTTGACGATGCCGTACTTCTTCATGCCGTCTTTGATGATGTTGACGCGCAGGTCGAGATAGCCCGCCATTTCGATCGCGCCGCAGAAGGTGATTTCGCCATCGCCCTGCGAAAAGTGAATATCGCCCATTGAAAGGCCTCCACCTTTGACATAGACCGGGAAAAAGATTTTCGATCCGCGACTGAGATTTTTAATATCGCAATTGCCACCGTGCTCGCGCGGCGGCACCGTGCGCACGGCTTCCTTCATCGCCTCGTTGGCTTTGGCGGGCTTCATGGTGCCCATGTGGGCATTCTCGGGATTCGGCAGCGCGCACAGTGGCGGTACGCGGTCAGGATTGGTATCAAAAAGTTCTTTTTCGCGCTTGTTCCAGGTGTCAAGCAATTCGCGGGACGGCAGGCAGCCGATGAGTCCCGGATGTGTGATTCCCGCGAATTCAACGCCCGGAATGTGGCGCGAATGTGTGTAAAGTCCGCTGAAATTCCAACACGCCTTCCGCGCATCAGGATAATGGTCCACCAAAAATCCGCCTCCGTTTTCGCGCGCAAAAATTCCGGTGAAGCCCCAATAGGATTCCGGCAGCGCGCCCACATCGAGCAAATCCACGACCAGCAAGTCGCCCGGCTCGGCGCCTTTCACGCCAATCGGCCCGCTGAGATAATGCACCTTGGTCAAGGCGACATCGCGCACATCAGCGGCGTTGTCGTCATCATGAATCTGGCCGCCGGTCCAGTCGATGCACTCCACACGAAATTCGTCTCCGGGTTTGACCCAGGCAATCATCGGGATTTCCGGGTGCCAACGATTGTGGAGATAGGGCTGCTTTTCGGGCGGAGTCTTGAAGTCAACTTTGATCAATGTCTTCGGCATGTTAGGGTTTCTTTCGTTTTCGGGTTTTCAATGATTAGACAGACAGGAGGGTCCTGACTTTATCGGCGTCCAGATTTGCGCGCGGGGCTTCATGTACGAAGCGCCCTTGCTCGATGACCAACGCCCGGTCGCAAACATCCATCATAAAACTGACGACTTGTTCCGTGACCACGATCGCCAGCTTGCGCAGCTGGCGGATTTCTTTCAGCGCGCGCGCAATATCCTTGATGATTGAGGGCTGAATGCCTTCCGTGGGTTCGTCGAGAACGAGAACTTTCGGATTGCTGACGAGCGCGCGGGCGATGGCCAACTGTTGTTGCTGGCCACCGGAGAGATTGCCGCCTTTGCGATGACGCATGTCGCGCAGGATCGGAAACAATGAGTAAATTTCGTCCCAAGTACTGTTCTCGATCGTTTTCCGGGCGCCGGTGACGATATTTTCCTTAACAGTCAACGCGGGAAAAATCATGCGTCCTTGCGGCACATACGCGATGCCGCTACGAACGCGCTCGTGGGCGGGCAGCCCGGCGATTTCCTGATCGCTCAACTTGATCGAGCCGGATTTGGATGGAAGAATTCCGATGAGCGATTTGAGCAGCGTGGTTTTGCCCATGCCATTGCGGCCCATGATGGCAAGGATTTCCTCGCCGCCCACGGAGAAATTCAGGTCGTGGATGACTTTACTCTGGCCGTAGGCGACTTCGAGTTTGTTGATGGCAAGCATAGTCCGATTAATGTCCGAGATACACGTCGATGACTTTGGGATTGTTCCGGATTTCCTCCATGCTGCCCTCCGCGAGAATTTTGCCGAGATGCAGCACGGTGACTTTGTGGGCGATGCGCGAAACGAAATCCATATCGTGCTCGATGACGATGATGCAGCGGCCCTTGCAGATGCGTTTGATCAATGCCGCGGTCTGTTCGCGTTCGGGCGGGCTCATGCCGGCGACGGGTTCGTCGAGCATGACGAGTTCCGGCTCCTGCATCAGCAACATGCCGATTTCCAGCCATTGTTTCTGGCCGTGGCTGAGAAACGCGCCTTCCACTTCCAGATAATCCTGAAGCGAAATTTCTTCCGCGATTTTGTGAATGCGCTCGATGACTTCGGCAGTGCGCTTGAATGCCACGCAGCCGAAAACGGTGTGGCCTTTCGGATAAGAAACCTCCAGGTTTTCAAAAACGGTTAGATTTTCGTAAATCGATGGCGTCTGAAACTTACGACCGACTCCTTGATGAACAATCCGGTGCTCGGCCATCCCGATCAATTCGTGATTCTTGAATTTGATGCTGCCGCCGGTTGGCCGCGTCTTGCCGCAAATCATATCCAGCACTGTCGTCTTGCCCGCGCCGTTCGGCCCGATGATGACGCGCAATTCATCCTTCTCGATGTAAAGATTCAGCGCATCCACCGCCTTAAAACCATCGAACGAGACGGTGAGATCTTCAATCGCCAGGAGAAAATCCGTGTTGCTGCTCATGGTTGGTCTCCTTTCGCGACGGTTCCGGGAAGCCCGACCGGCAGAGAAGGTTTATTTCGTATTTTCTCCACCCACGGTTTCAATTTTTTCCGCGCCAACTCAACAACTCCCGCCAGGCCGTCCGGAAAGAGCACGACCACCGCGATAAACAACCCGCCCATCGCAAATAGCCAGAGTTGTGGGAATGTTTCGGAAAACAAACTCTTGCCCGTGTTCACCAGCAATGTTCCGTAAACCGCACCGTAAAGCGACGTGCGCCCGCCGACCGCGCAGAAGATGACCATTTCAATTGAAGGAACAATTCCGACCAACGAGGGCGAGATAAATCCAACTTGCAACACGAACAGCGCCCCGCCCAAACCGCTCAACGCCGCCGCGAAACAGAACGTCGCCACCTTGAACATGGAAACGTCGTAGCCGGAAAAGCGCACCCGATCTTCGCGGTCGCGCATCGCCAGCAGCATTTTTCCAGTTTTGCCGGAGAGAAGCCATTGCGAGAACAGGATGCCGAGCAGCAACAGAATGCAAGTGACGAAATAAAGGATGTATTGCGCGTGATGCGTGCGAATGTCCCAGCCCCACATCGTTTTCAAATCCGTGATGCCGTTACGGCCACCGGTGTAACCTTGCTTGCTGTCAATGCCCAACGACAAGATCAACGCCAGCGCCTGCGTGATGACCGCAAAATAAACGCCCCCGACGCGCCGTTTGAACATCGCCAGACCGATGATGAACGCAACCAGCGTCGGCACCACAATGACCGCGAGCAAACTGAACGGCAAACTTTTGAACGGCACCCAGAACGCGGGCAAATGTGTAATTTGATTCCAATCCATGAAATCAGGAATGCCTGGCGTTGATTGAATTTTGGTGCTGACCGGGTCCGACGCTTCCAATTTCAGGAACATCGCCATGCAATACCCGCCTAGACCGAAGAAGACCCCCTGCCCGAGGCTGAGCACGCCGGCCTTGCCCCACAGCATCACCAGGCCGAGCGCCACGAACGCGTAGGTCAGGTATTTGCCCACCAGATTGAGCCGGAAAATGTCCAGCGAAACCGGCAGCACGACCAGCAAGACCAGGGCGAGCAGCCCCAGATTGGTCAAACCGCTTTTCCCTCGGAAAACTCGCGAATAGATATTTTTCACAGCGTTAATGAGTTGAT
>DASXHY010000139.1:0-5264 GCA_036488095.1 Verrucomicrobiia bacterium
GCATGAGTGATCGGCTGCAGTTCGCCGGAACCAGCAACGATACCTATAACGCCTATACTTATTACCGGTTGCTGTCGCAATTAGGCACGGATTCCTCGCCGGACCAGGGCAAAATCAACATCAATTACCGCAACACGGACAAGAACGGCAACATCGTTCCAGGCATGGAAACGAATTTGACCGCGTGGACGCCGATCGACTTTTTTATCTCGGCGGCCACCGCGCTGTTCCAGGAACATCAGATGAGGGATCTCAACGGCAACCTCATCACGGTGACCAACATCCCGATCTACGAGGACCCGTTCCGTTACAACGGCACGAACAACAATTATTACACGCCGGCGGTGCATCGCATTCTCCAGCTAGCGGCCAACATTTATGACGCGACTACGAACCGGTTTCTGCCCCGTGGCACCAGTCCGACGAATTATCCGAGCGTGTTTCGTCCTGTGTTTAGAAGCCAGAATGGCATTGCGTCCATCATCGGTTTTGTAGAGGTGACTAACTCCGCGCCCGCATTTTTCCCATTCCTGGATCCCACCAACTTCGTCACAGCAAATCAACCGACGAATGGCAGAGTCAACTTGTACGGCGTCCCATGGGTCGTCGGCGCGAAAAAGGGTTTTCCGAATTTCAATGAGATGTCCATGGAGAATCCCTTTACCGTCACGCGCAAACTGCAATTCACCAACAGTGTGCCCAGCCCACCGTGGACGACCAACCAGCTTTTCGATTTTTCGATTACGAACAGTTTCGGCGTTGAAGCTTGGAATTCCTATACGAATGCTTATGGGCGGCCATTGCGCCTGGTGGTGACAAATGAGTTGACCGTGGTCGTGACCAACCAATTTGGATATGCCTTCGTCAACGTGACCAATCGGCCTTATGGAAATGACTTTACTACCAATTCCTGGCCGGGGTGGGGTCTTAAACGCTCTGACAATTCATTCAAGGTTCCGCTGATGGTTTCCGACACGTTCACGAACGCGACGTATCTGCAACATGCGCCCTTTGTGGTGCCAATTGCGCCACCGCAATGGGATGGCGCCATAGTGCCGCATATCTGGATTGGATTGCAGTTCCGATTGCGCTATTGCCTGATTGATACCTCAGTGGATCGCGTTATTGATTTCGTCAATGTTGTGGATACGCAGCCGGAGGTGGACATCAGTGCCATGCTGGCCCAGGGCGCGAGCGGCGGGATCAGCCTCAATCTTGCAGACGAGTGGGCCACCAACTCGGCCCGTGGCAATGCTCTCGTAGGTATCATGAATCAAATCTTCGCAAGCGAAGGCAATGGGGGGACTATTTCCGACTGGCACGATACACCTGCCAATATCGCCGCCGACGAAAATACTTTTCGGAAATGGATAAACAACGGTGGCACGAATAATTTTCAGGCGCCCTACAGTCCCGCCCGGACGGTATTTCAGCACATTTCCCTGCAGGCGAATGATCCGCTGGTGCATTATATGGGAACCGATTTGACCAGTACCAACGGCGCGCTCGCAGCCCACAACCATGTGGATCTGGATCCCAAAACCACTCCCTTGGATAATTTGAATCAATTGAATCTCGCATATCAGCCTTGGGGTGGAACCGTCACCAGGCCCCTCGGCACTTCGCTGAACGCGAATCCGGAATTTGATGTGAATTACCAGGTCAAGGATCCGATGGTCTATCAGTCGGACAACTGGGATTTTCCCACCAACAAACTGCCTAACATCGGCTGGATGGGCCGGATTCACCGCGGGACACCGTGGCAGACGGTCTACATGAAACCCATCAACATCGGCGTGGATTCATGGAGAAGATGGTCGAACGACAATGTTCTGCTCACGAACGGAAACACGGTGACCGTGGATGCACCGTTTACCCACCCGAGGGATGACTACATCCTCTTCGATTTGTTCACGACGGCCATCAACGAAAATGCATCCCGCAGCCGGCTGAATGTGAACCAAACCGGCCTTGCCTCCTGGTCGGCGATATTGGGAGGCGTGGATGTATTAAGCAACTCTCCCACCGGACCGGTTCCGATGGCCATCGGCCCAGCCGGTGTTTACGATCCTTCAAATGGTCCCTCGCCAATGGCCGCAATTTGGCAGGGCATCAATAATACGCGGGCGAATACCGACTCAAACTTAATCATATTCCCCAACCACACGTTTCAGCACATGGGAGACGTACTGGCCACACCCCAGTTGAGCGTGGCATCGCCATTCCTCAATACCACTAACATGGGCGGTTCCTTCGGGGGATTGTGGAGCCCAGGTGCAAATGGCATCAACGACGAGATGATGGAGCGTATTCCCCAGCAGGTTATGTCGTTATTAACCTTGAATCAAACCCCGCGATTTGTGATATACTCCTATGGACAGACGCTGCATCCGGCGGACCACTCCCTGGTGATTGGCGGAACATTTAACGGCCTATGTACAAATTATCAGATTACCGCCGAATCTGCGACCCGGGCGGTGGTGCGCGTGGAGGGATCGGCCGATCCTCAATATACCAACGATGTGGTCCATCCTCATCCGGATCCCCAGGGTCGATTTTATCCGCCGCGTATAATCGTGGAACAATTTAACGTATTAGGCCCGGAATAACGGTAATGATCGGGCCGAAATAAGCATAAGTAGTATGATTCAGAATGGAATATCCCGGGGAGGGCAGCCGCCCCGGCTGCCGTTCGGCGCGCCTCGCGGCGAACACGAGCGGCGTGAGAAGGCACTCAATGGCGGGTTGATTTCACGCCTCAAAGTGAGCCGCGAGGGCGCGACTCACTGCGCCCGAGGCGGGCGCGCTCCCCATTCCACTATTCCAATTTCATTCCGCTTGTTTTACTGCTCACATTTGGCCTTATAAACTATGAAGCGTTGGCGACCCTTGACATGGCTGATAATTAGCCTGGCGTGCTTTATTGCCGCGTTTTATTTCTGGCGGCTCGGTGATAAATGGCAGGCGCAAAAGCCCGCCACACCCGCCGTGCCGGCGGCTTCACCATCTCCCGCCGCCAAAGCCGCTGTCCAACCACGGCAACAATCCACGACCGCAAAGTCAGCCAGCCCCGCGCCGGTTGTGGCGTTGAACCCGCCGGCGACCAATGCAGTTGTCAAACGGACCAACGCCTTCCCATATCGTCTGAGCAATTCCACGCAAACGCTGGGCGAGCTTTCGCGCAATCGCCACGCTATCCTGCTGGAGAACGCGCTGATTGATTCCGGCGACCCGATGAATCTTTCGATCCCCGATTCATTGCGCGCGCACGGCGATCCCGGCGCGTACATCGTGCAGGCCAATGGTCTCGCTGATAATGCGTTCCGCGCGCGTTTGACGGCGGCGGGGGCGAGCATCGTTTCTTATATCCCGAATAACGCGTATCTCGTCCTAGCCACAGCCGATGTCGCGCAACAGCTCGGCCAAAACTTGGTCGTGATGCCCTGGGAACCTTATTACAAAATCAAATCCGCGTTGATGCCCGGCGCGCTGGCCGGCATGGGAGCTTCCGCTCTGAACGTGGCCGTATTTCCCGGCGCGCTCGCCCAAACGAAGGCGGCATTGGCCCAGTCCGGCATCACCATCGCTTCCGAGAGTCAATCGCCGTTCGGAACCGAACTCGCGTTGCGGAAGGTCGGCAGTATTGCGTCTGTGGCTGGTTTGCCGGGCATCGAGGAAGTCGAACCTTCCCTGGAGCGCATGGCCGCCAATGACTTGACCCGGGTGATCATGAGTGAGACTCCCGACGTTTTTACGAAGACAAATTATCTTAACCTTTCGGGTGCCAATGTCACGGTAGCCGTGGCGGATTCCTGGATTCGGACTAATAGCGGCGCACCGGTAACGGCAACCATCAACCCGGATTTGCCGAATATTATTTGGCCGGGTGTGCTGTCCTCAAATGGCATTGCCGATACGGAAGGCCACGCGACACATGTCGCCGGTATCATTGCTGCCAGCGGAATGAACAGCCCAAGCAACGCGATGGGTTCGGCGATCGGCGCGGATTTTCGCGGCAAAGCGCCGAGTTCGCAAATCTGGGCGTTGCCGGCCCTGAATCCGTTTTTCAGCGATGCGGAATTGCAGCAACTGGCCGCCAGCACGAACGCTTTGATTTCGAATAACAGTTGGGCCTATGGCACGAGCGATTACAACCTCGCGGCCGCCAGCTACGACCAGGCGGTCCGGGATTCCGTTCCGGGAGCGACCGGTTCTCAGTCGCTCATCTACGTTTTCGCCGCCGGAAACAGCGGGCAGGGTGGTGATGATGGCCTGGGCGGTGTCCCCGACACGATTCTTTCTCCGGCCGTCGCCAAAAACGTGATCAGCGTGGGCGCGAGCGAACTGCCGCGCGGCATCACGAATCAGGTGTATACAGTTGATTCCTGCGATACCAATGCTGTTAAAATGACCAATCAGCCATGGCTGGGCATGACGGATTCGAGCAACCAGGTGGCGAGATTTTCATCGCGCGGAAATGTCGGCATCGGCGTGGAAGGCGATTTTGGACGATTCAAGCCGGACTTGATTGCCCCGGGCACATTTGTGGTTTCGACGCGGTCACAAACCTGGGATACCGGCGCTTATTACAATCCGACGAATATCTCGGTGAACACGTTCTTCGGCGACACGGTGGATCCGAATCAGATGTTCCGGTATTCCATTTTTGTTCCGTGCGACACGGCGCAGCTTACCATCAGCGCGGAGGCGGTGAATCCGACCAACGTGGATTTGCCTATTTACGTCCGGCAAGCGGATTTTCCAACCACCACCACGTTCGACGCGATGGGCACAAATACCGTGACTTTGCTGGCGCCCGGCCAGTTATTCCTCACCGACGTTCTCTGGTTTTACGGCATTCAAAATCCCACCAACGTCCCAGTGACGTATAATGTCACGAGCACGTTGGTGACGACCAATGACCTGGGAGATTATTGGGATGTCCTGCGGACCAATTTGAATGACCTGCTCGTGACCTCGAATGGGGCCGGGCCTTTCTACCGGTACGAATCCGGCACCAGCATGGCGGCGCCGGCGGTGGCGGGCACGCTGGCGTTGATTGAGGATTATTTCACTAACCAATGGCACTACACGCCAAGCCCCGCCTTGTTGAAGGCGATGCTCATCAATGGCGCGCGTTCTATCAATCCCCTCTATAATTTCCAGGTTCAAAACACCATTAATTATGAGGGATGGGGCCTGGTGAACATCACGAACTCGCTGCCGATCGGCGTGACAAACGCTTTTGGCGCGCACGCCCCGAT
>DASXHY010000234.1:0-1603 GCA_036488095.1 Verrucomicrobiia bacterium
CCAAACCGCCTTCAGTTCGTGAGCCTCTTGCCGCAACCCGAAGTGATTGCCGCATTGACCAACCCTGTGGTTTCCGCGCGCGTCGTTGGCCTGCGCCACGTGAACGACGAACATCCCGGCATCAAACGCGAGCGCAGCGGAAAGAATTTTCGCTATCGCGATTCCGCGGGGAAAATCGTGCGCGACCGCGAAACGCTGGCGCGAATCAAATCGCTGGCCATCCCTCCCGCGTGGACAAACGTGTGGATTTGCCCCGATGCCAACGGCCATTTGCAGGCCACCGGACGCGATGACCGCGGCCGGAAGCAATTCCGTTATCATCCGCGCTGGCGCGAAATCCGCGACGAAACCAAATACGCCCGCATGATTGTCTTCGCGCGAACGTTGCCGAAAATCCGCCGGCGCATCAAAAAAGACATGTCGTTGCACGGCTTGCCGAGAAACAAAATCCTCGCCACGGTCGCCCGGTTGCTCGAAGTCAGTTTGATTCGCGTGGGCAACGACGAATACGCACGCGAAAACGATTCGTTCGGCCTTACCACGATGCGCAACCGGCACGTGGATGTGAACGGCTCGGCGCTTCGATTTCATTTTCGCGGAAAGGCCGGCAAATGGCACAACGTGGACATCCACGACCGGCGCATCGCGAAAATTGTTGAGCGCTGCCAGGATTTGCCCGGCCAGGAGTTGTTCCAGTTCGTCGATGATGACGGCGCACGGCACGATGTGCGGTCCGAGGATGTGAATGATTATTTGCGCGAAATCAGCGGCCAGGATTTCACCGCCAAGGATTTTCGCACCTGGGCCGGCACCGTGCTGGCGGCCATGGCGCTGCGCGAGTTCGAAAAATTCGACACGAAGGCGCAGGCGAAGAAAAATGTTGTCGCGGCCATTGAGGCAGTCGCCAAAAAACTCGGCAACACGCCGGCGGTCTGCAAGAAATGTTACATCCACCCGCACGTGCTCGATTCGTATCTCGATGGCACGCTGGTCGAGACTCTCAAACAGCGCGCGGAAAAGGCGATTTCCCGTTCACTTCGCGGGCTGCCGGCGGAGGAAGCCGCTGTTTTGGGATTGTTGCAACAGCGTTTGACGCTGGAAGAAAAGTTGGCGCGGTCGATCAAAAAAGAAACTGCGGCTCGCTCTCGGCGCTATACGACAATTTCCCATCCACGATCCGCGCGGCGGAAGTGAAGGGATGCTCGTCCGTTTTATTTCCGCTCATGATGTGGAAGACCTCGTGTCCCTCGGCTTTCAGGTAATCGGCGATGAGCGAGCGATGGCATTGCCACCACAACGCCTCCGCGCACATGATGGCGGTGCGTTTTTGCCGCGCGAGCTCCAGCAAACGCGCGATGCCGCCCCGGAATTCCTCGGTCATCATGAAATCCGCGTAGGCCCGAAACGCCTCGTTGCGCCAGACGGTATTCGGCGAATTGGCCAGCGCTTTGCGGCGTCCGCCCAATTCGGGAAAATGAACATAGTCGATGCCGGCTTCGGCAAGAGATTTCGAAAGATTTTCCTGGTTGAAATGCGGCAACCGTCGTGAGCCGGGAAAGCGCCGGACATCGGCGAGCAATTGAATGCGTTGCGAACCGAGCAA
>DASXHY010000301.1:0-3869 GCA_036488095.1 Verrucomicrobiia bacterium
CGCTCCAGAGTCCGGCGCGGCGTCCGCCGATGGAACACGCAAGTAGCCAGGCCGCGCAGACACCGCTCAAACCGGCGAGGGCGACCGGCAGGCGCACGGCCCATTCGTTCTGGCCGAATAGTTTCATCGAGACCGCGACGAGCCAGTAAGTCAGCGGTGGTTTATCGAAGTGCGGCAGATACCAGAAATGCGGCACGAGCCAGTCGCCGGTTTCGATCATTTCGCGCGCGATCTCGGAGTAACGGCCCTCGTCGGGCTCGTTGAGCGCGCGGCTGCCCAACAGAAAGAAGAATGTGAAAACCGCCAGCAAAAGCACGAGCCAGCTTTGCCGGGTTCGATTCGTGATGGGCGCAATCGATTTCAATGGATTTCGTCGGCGTCCCTTTGTCGCGGCAACCACTGGCGGCAACTCAAGAGAATAAACCGCTTTTCATAAACTTATTTCGGCTTTTTTCAAGGCTGCGTTTTGGCAATATGAACGCGCCGCAAATCTACTATGAAATTACTGTCATTTGTTGGATTATGCTGGCGCTGTTAAAATGAGCCTCGTAAAACGACAAGATGCGGAATCGCGAAAAAAATATTTTATGAAATCACAATGGCCGTTCGAACGGCGCGGAGAAACCGCAACCGCGCGCAAGGCATGAGGTTTTGGGGGCTCATTCCAGTGGTGGCGCTGCTCACGGGCTGCGCGCATTTCAAGTCTCAGCCGATCTCGCCGGAGACCTCGGCCGCCCACTTTGACGCGCGCTCGCTGACCAATGAAGATTTGCGCGCGTTTTTGCAAACGAACCGCGTGGTCGTGGAATGGCCCCCTCGCGCGTGGGACTTGAATACGCTGACGTTCGCGGCTTTTTACTATCAGCCCGCGCTGGCGGAGGCGCGCGCGCAATATGCCTCGACGCTGGCCGCGGAAGTCACGGCGGGCGAGCGGCCCAACCCGTCCATTGTTGCGACACCGACCTACGATACCACCACCCCGCCGCCGTGGATTCCCGGCGTGAGCTTTGACATTCCTTTGGAAACCGCCGGCAAGCGCGGCAAACGCGTTGCGCAGGCGAAATTCAATTCCGAAGCGGCCAAATGGGACCTGGTTTCCGCCGGCTGGCAGGCGCGCAGCCGCATCCGGGTTGCGCTCCTGAATTTGTACAACGCGCGTGAAAATGAATCGCTGCTGGAACACCAGGAAATCGCGCAAAGCAATGTGGTGCATTTGTTGCAGGGACAGTTGGAAGCGGGAGTGATTTCAAGTTTTGAAGTGACTCAGGCGCGGATCGCGGAGGAAACAACGCAATTGGCGCTGCAGGACGCGAAAGGCCAGATGGACCAGGCGCGGGTGCAACTGGCCGGGGCGCTTGGCGTGTCGAGTCACGCGTTGGATGAAATTGAATTTGATTTCAGCGCGATGAAAGAATTGCCGATGGCGCTGACGGCGCCGGAAATCCGGCGTGATGCCGTTTTGAATCGCGCCGACATTCGCGCCGCCCTCGCGCAATACGCCGCCAGCCAGTCTGCGTTGCAATTGGAAATCGCGAAGCAATATCCGGACGTGCATTTGAATCCGGGCTACGAACTCGACCAGACGGACAACAAATGGACGCTCGGGCTTACCGTGGACCTGCCGGTATTGAACCAAAACCAGGGTGGCATTGCTGAAGCCAAGGCAAAACGCGCGGAAGCCGCAGCCCACTTTCTCGCGGTCCAGGCCAGCGCCATTTCTGAAATTGACGGCGCACTGGCGGGTTACGATGCGGCGTTGAACAAATCCGCCACGGCCAAAGCTTTATCGGAAGATTTGCAACGGCAGTTGGATTCCGTCCGCGGCCAGGCGCGGTTGGGCGAGGCCGACGCGCTGGCGCTGGCCAATGCGGAGGTGTCGTTTTATACCGGCGCGCAAAACCGGCTGGATGCATTGATCAAAGCGCAAACGGCGCTCGGCGCATTGGAAGACGCGGTCCAGAGTCCATTAACTCTTTCGGCGGAGGCGATCCGCACGGCGGCGAAGAATCCTCTTCCCGCAACCCAAAAATGAAACTGAAACCAATTGTCATCGGCGCGGTGATGGTGCTTTGCGCGGGAGCGGGCATTTTCGCGCTGACCAAATTACATAAATCCGGCTCCGGTGGAGACGCCGACGATGCTTCGCCGGAAAATGTCGAGCCACTTATCAGCGTTCAGACCGGCGCGCTGAAGCGCATGAGTTTACACAGTTATGTCAACGGATATGGCACGGTCGAGCCTATGCCGGCCACTTCGGATGAAGCGGCCGGAGGAGGCACACTTGCGGCGCCGGTGGCCGGCATCATATCCAAGGTCACCGCTGTCGCCGGCCAGCAAGTCAAACAGGGCGACGTGCTCGTGCACCTGGATTCGGCGGCGGCCTCACACGATTATGCCAAGGCGGAAGTGGAGCGACAGAAGAAATTGTTCGCGGAACAAAACACCTCGTTGAAAAATTTGCAGGATGCCCAGGCGCAGCTCGCCGCGCAGGAAATCCGCGCTCCCGTCTCCGGCACTGTCACGCGTATGTCCGCGCGCGTCGGCGCGGCGGTGGATGCGAACACGATTGTTGCCGAAGTGATCGACCTGGACCGGCTGGCCATCACCGCGCAAGTTCCGTCGTCCGATGCCGGCGATTTGAAGCCGGGGGAGGAAGTCCAAATTTTAACCGCGTCACCGCTCGCGACGACACTGACTTTTGTCAGCCCGGCCGTGGACACCAACGATGGAACGGTTTTGCTGCGCGCTTCCGCTCCGCCAAACGGCGGATTGCGTCCGGGGCAGTTCGTGCCGTTGAGAATTGTCACCGAAGTCCACACGAATTGCCTGGCGGCGCCCGCGGAAAGCGTGGTTACGGGTGACGACGGCAAAAGTTTTATTGTGCTGGTCAAAGGTGATGAGGCGGCGCAAGTGCCCGTGAAAACCGGTTTGCGGGAGGATGGATGGGTGGAGATTGAAGGCGGAAATTTGAAGGAAGGCGACCCGGTCGTGACGGTGGGCGCTTACGGATTTCCGGACAAAGCGAAAATCCGCACGGCAAATTCCCCGGCGGCTGAACAGACCTCCAGCAATTCCGCACCGGAAAAATGAAGCCGGAAACGAATTCCTCCCTGGGCCGGTTCGCCACCCGCCACGCGCTCGCGATTACGTTCATCGCGGTGGTGCTTTGCGTTGCGGGAATTTTTTCGGCGCTGCACCTGCCCTCCTCCGTTTTTCCGCAAACGGATTTTCCGCGCGTCGTCATCATCGCGCAAAACGGCATCATGCCCGCGGACGAAATGATGGCCACGATCACGCGTCCGATTGAGGAGGCGATGAAGGAAATTCCGGGCGCGGTTTCGGTGCGCACCGCAACCAAACGCGGCTCGGCGCAGATCAACATTTTTTTCAATTGGCAGGTGGACATGCAGCGTTCCGAGCTTTACGTCCTCGGGCGGCTGGCGGAAATCCGCACGGATTTGCCGGCCAGCACCTCCACCGAGGTTGAGCGGATGACGTTTTCGGCTTTTCCAATCATCGGCATCAGCCTGACGAGTTCGAACCGCGACATCATGGACCTTTGGGAAACTGCGAATTACCAGATCAAGCCGCGCTTCCTGCAGATTCCCGGTGTTGCAAAAGTTGAGATCACGGGCGGGCACGTGCCGGAATTTCACGTGGTCGTTGACCCGTTGAAGCTGCAGGCGGCGCATCTGGACCTGCAACAAGTCAGCAGCGCGTTGACTAAAAACAATCTCATCGCGCCTGCGGGCATGATGGAGGAAAATTATCATCTTTATCTGACTACGGTCGACGGGCGCGTGCGGTCGGCGGAAGAAATCGGCAACGTGGTCATCGAGGTCGAGGGCAATCACCCGGTGCGAATCAAG
>DASXHY010000309.1:0-2223 GCA_036488095.1 Verrucomicrobiia bacterium
GTGAACCCGGCAATGCAAAGAATATCAGCGCTTGCAGTGCCAATGTAGCTCAGTGGTAGAGCAACGGTTTCGTAAACCGTCGGTCGCCGGTTCAATCCCGGCCATTGGCTCCATTTCTTGCAACTGATTTGCGGGGACTTAAAGGAATTTCGTTCGTCCACCTTCAGTGAATTTTCCGTGATTTGACCGCTCTCCACCGTTCGGCATTGCCCGCCGACCGCTCTGCCGTTATTCGCCATCCGCGCTAATAACGAATGACATCAAGGCTGAAATTCGCTAGTGAATGATTTGCATCTGGACACAACGAATTCAAATTTCACTTGTTTCCCCGCGCCAGCCATCCTGGCGCCGGGGAGTCGGTCGTCTTCTGAAAAAGTTTATTTCCTTCTGAAGGTTGTATGAGCGAAATCTTTGTCATTGGTCATCGCAATCCGGATACCGACGCCATCTGCTCGGCGATAGGTTACGCGGAATTCAAGCGGCGCACGGGAATGCCTGAGGCGGTGGCCGCGCGTTGTGGCGACACGAACGACCGGATTGATTTTGTGTTGAACACATTTGGCGTACCGGCGCCAAGGTTTGTCGCGAACGTGTTGCCGATTGTCTCGGATGTCATGCAGCGTCGCATGCTGAGTGTGACGCCGGATGCCACGGCTGCCGAAGCATTGCACCTGATGGACAATTCCAGCATTCGCATTCTGCCCGTGCTAGACGCGGAACGGCGGTGCCGCGGATTGCTTTCACTTTTCAAATTGACCAAATTTTTATTTCCAGCGGCCAATCGCCTGGGCGATTCGCGGCGCATACTGTCATCGCTGGAAAATCTCGCGCAAACGCTGCAAGGTGAATTGCTGGTGAAGTTCGAATCAACAAGCGAGGAGGATTTGATCATGTTCATCGGGGCGATGGGTGTTGAGTCGTTCGCCGCCCGGATTGAAACATTTCCGCGTGAAAAACTGATTGTCGTTGTTGGTGACCGGCTGGATATTCAGGAGGCGGCGATAAAGGAGCATGTGCGGGTCCTCATCGTCACGGGCGGACTCAAAACCGAAAACCGCATCGTCGAGGCGGCCGAACGGAACCGGGTGAGTATTATTTCCTCACCGCACGACACGGCGACCACGGCCGCGTTGTGCCGCGCGGCGGTCACGGTGCGGCATGTTTTGAACGAGGAATTCGTGTGTTTTCGCGAACACGAGCCGCTTGCCACGGCGCGCGATGAAGCCAGGGCTTCCGGCCATCAGGTTTTTCCGGTGCTGGATGCGGAGGGCAAAGTGGCGGGCATTTTCTCGAAAGCGGATTTTCTCAAAACGGCCACGCGTAAATTGATTTTGGTGGATCACAATGAATTGTCGCAGGCCGTACAAGGCGTGGAGGAAGCCGAGATTATTGAGATCATTGATCATCATCGCATTGGCGCGCTGTCAACGCTGCAGCCGATTTTATTCCGCAATGAACCGGTCGGCTCGACCAGCACCATCGTGGCGGATTGTTTCTTTCGATCCGGTGTCGAATTGCCGTCGGCCATCGCGGGGCTGCTGCTGGCCGGTTTGGTGTCAGACACGCTGAATCTTACGTCGCCGACGACCACCCCGCGTGACGCGGAAATCCTGAAGAAACTCGAGGTGCTTTCGCATGTGAACGCGGCAAAATTCACGGAGAGCCTTTTCGCGTCGGGTTCGCTGCTTACGCTCAAAGCTGCGCCGCAGGCCATTACGACCGATTGCAAGGAATACATCCAGGACGACGTGAAATTCAGCGTGGCGCAAATTGAGGAAATCGGCTTCGACCAATTCTGGAAGCGAAAAGATGAATTGTTTGAAGCGCTGGAGGCATATCGGGGCCGCCGCTCGTATTTCTTTTCCAGCCTGCTCGTGACCGATGTGGTCAATCAAAGCTCGTTGTTGCTGGTCGTGGGCGACCAGCAATTCATCAAGCGGATCGATTATCCTCGCCTCGAACCGGGTGTTTACGAGTTGCGCGACGTCGTTTCGCGCAAGAAGCAATTGCTGCCGTACTTCACTCATTGTCTTCGGCAAAAAAGGTAAACGCCGGATTCGTTTTTGGATCAATGATCGCTCAGTTATTGGTCGTCGCCTGAGAATTATCGTTCCAAATCAATGGCGCGAGATAAACTCCACCACGTCCCCAACCGGCACGACTGATATACCATTTGCCATCGGTATTCTGAACCACTTCGGCTGCGTGTGCGGGGAAATGACC
>DASXHY010000325.1:0-3206 GCA_036488095.1 Verrucomicrobiia bacterium
CGAATTTGCGCGAACAAGGCCTTTAAAAATTCGCGTCAATTCGTGAAATTCGCATCAAAACTCTTTATCCCTAACTTTGAACTTTGACTGGCGTTAGCAGTCTCTAGACTGCTCACGTGTCAAAAATGTTGAAATCCTCCGGCGCCATGGCGCTGGCCACGCTCATCAGCCGTCTGCTCGGGATGGTGCGCGAAATGGTTTATTACGGCTTCATGGGTGTCGGCTCGGTAAATGACGCATTTCAACTCGCGTTCACGATTCCGAATCTCTTCCGGCGTTTGCTCGGCGAAGGCGCGCTCACCGCGGCTTTTATTCCCATCTTCAAGGAAAAGGAAAAAATTCACGGTGAAACCGAGATGTGGCGCGCCTCGAACGCCGTGATTTCCGGCCTCGTCGTGGCCGCCTCAGTGGTCATCGCCGTGGTCCTGCTGATTGTGTCGGTAGCGCTCAATGTCCATCAATTCGAGGGCAAAACCGAACTCATGCTGCGCCTGCTGCAAGTGATGTTCCCCTACATGCTGCTCGTGTGCCTCACGGCGTGCTTCATGGGCATGCTCAACGCCCGCGGACATTTTTTCATCCCCGCCATGGGCGCAACGATGCTAAACGTCGTCATGATCGCTTCGGTGTTATGGCTCGCGCCGCGCTTTGCGACGAACCTGCCCAGGGACGAAAGATTGCCTCACCAGATTTTCGCGCTGGCGATCGGCGTGCTCGCCGCCGGCGTGGCGCAGGCCTCCTTTCAATTGCCCACCTTGTATAAGGACGGCTTCCGTCTGCGCTGGGTCGCTCCGTGGCGCGATGAAACCGTGCGGCGCGTGATTTACCGCATGATCCCCGGCGCGATTGGCGTGGCGGCGTTCCAGATCAATGTGGCGTTCGTGCAACTGCTCGGCTTCCAGTTCGGCAACGGCATCGTGTCCTCCTTCAACGGTGGCGTCCGCCTGATGGAATTGCCGCAAGGCATGTTCGGGATTTCATTGGCGACTTATTTGTTGCCGACGCTTTCCGGTTTGGCCACCGACAAGAACTACAAAGAATTCCGTTCCACGCTGCGGCACGGCATCAGCACACTCATCTTTTTGAACCTGATCGCCGCCGTGCTTCTCGCCGTGCTGGCCGAACCGATTGTGCGGCTGCTGTTCGAGCGCGGCGCATTCAAGGCCGACGCCACGGAGCGCGTGTCGCTGGCGCTCATGTGCCTGGCACCCGGCCTGGTCGCGTTTTCCACCGTCAACATTCTCGCGCGCGCGTTTTACGCGCTGGGCGATACGCAAACGCCGATGAAAATCAGCATCGGCTGCCTGATGTTGAACCTGGCTTTTGCCGCCGCGCTGATTGTTCCTTACAAACAGGGCGGCCTCGGCATCGCGAACACGGTTACCTCGATTTGCAATCTCAGTTTGCTCTCCTTCGCGTTGCGCAAAAAGCTCGGCACGCTGGAAATGTCGGCCCTCCGCGCCACGTTCGTGCCGCTCGCCATTGCCGGCCTGCTCGCCGGCGCCACGGCTTGGGGCGGTTGGCGCTTGTGGGAACGCGAACTCGGGCATCATAATCTCGCGCTGAAAATCGGCGCTGTATTTGCCCCGGCGACGGCGGCCGGAATCGTCTATTGGTTGATCGGAATTGCGGCGGAAGTTCCAGCCGCGCGCGAGATTTTGAGTTTCATATTCGGGAGATTTTTGGCGAGAAAACCATCGGCGACGTGACCGCAGTTGTGTAGCAGCCGACGTAAGGAGGCTCATACAATTTTCCACGCAGAAACATCATAATCCTCCTTGTGTTGGCTACCCAACGCCATTGACGTTTTCTTTGTCACCTTTTCCGGCTTTTCAGCCACGTATGCGGCGATATGATAACTCAAAGCATGATTTCCCCCGCGACACAAAATGATTCCGACCTGGTCAGCGAGAGCCTTTCCGGCAATCGCGACGCTTTCGGTCAGATTGTCTCGCGCTATCAAAGTTTGGTTTGTTCGCTCGCCTACAGCGCGACCGGCAGCTTGAGCCAGAGCGAGGACCTGGCGCAGGACACCTTCGTCACCGCCTGGAAGCAATTGCGCGCACTGCGCGAGCCGGAAAAATTGCGCGCCTGGCTTTGTGGCATCGCCCGCAATCTCATCCACAATTCCCTGCGCAAACAAGGCCGCGAACCCAGCCATCGCGCCGAGCCATTGGAAGAAATCCCGGAGGGACCTTCGCCCGAGCCGTTGCCGGTGGAAACCACCATCAGCCGCGAGGAAGCGGAAATTCTCTGGCGTTCCCTCGAAAGAATCCCGGAAATTTATCGCGAGCCGCTCATCCTGTTTTATCGCGAGCATCAATCCATCGAAACCGTCGCTGTGAATTTGGACCTAGCCGAAGACGCGGTGAAGCAACGTCTTTCGCGCGGCCGGAAATTGTTGCAGGAGCAATTCCTCGCCTTTGTCGAAGGCGCATTGGCGCAAACGGCGCCCGGAAAAACATTTACGCTCGCTGTGCTCTCCGCATTGCCGGCGCTCACGATTTCCAGCAAAGCCGCCGCCCTCGGCGCAGCCGCCGCCAAAGGCAGTGCTGCGGCCAAAAGCGCCGGGCTGCTCGGGGTGCTGGGCGCAGTCTTCAGCCCGCTGCTGATTATTTTCGGAAATTACGCGAACTACCGCATGAGCATGAACGAGGCGCATACGGACGAAGAGCGCGGGCGCATCAAAAAAGTTTTCGGAACGTCGCTTCTGGTTGCCCTCGGAGTTTCGGCCATCCTGGCGGTGCCGCTACTGTGGTCGATGGGAGGGCGGCCCGAGGCTTTCGTGTTGTTGTTCAGTCAATCCATCGTCATTTATTTTCTCGTCATCGCCGGTTTTGTATTTGGGTCGCTCCGGCAACGCCGCCGATATCTCGCCGGAATTTTGGCGGAACAATATGCCGGCCAGGTTCCGGCCGCTGCATTCGAATATCGCAGCCGGGCGAGTTTGCTCGGGCTGCCGCTGGTCCATGTGCGCATCGGCGACCGGTTCGATGTGGTGCGCGGCCCGGTGAAAGCTTGGATTGCCATCGGCGGCAGCCATACTATCGGGGTGCTTTTCGCCTCCGGTGGATTGGCTATTGCGCCCATTAGTTTTGGCGGCATCGCCATCGGCCTGCTGCCGTTCGGCGCGATTTCCATGGGAATTTTTTCGCTGGGTGCCATCAGCGCCGGCATTTGGGCCTACGGCGCGGCGGCCATCGGCT
>DASXHY010000387.1:0-4272 GCA_036488095.1 Verrucomicrobiia bacterium
GTCTATTACTTTGTCATCTCTCATGTCTCCGGCGACCCACACGGGATACTTTGTTCCCCCGCCTCCATTGATGGGTAGAACGCCCTGATTATCGTCGGCATACATTTTCCATCCCAGCGTGATTTGCCGCAGATTATTCAATGCGCCTATGTTTTGGGCCCTTGTTTTGGCCTTGCTCAATGCGGGCAAAAGCATGGCAGCCAAAATGGCGATGATCGCAATGACCACGAGCAACTCAATGAGGGTGAAGGCGCCTCGCGGTGTTTTCACGCTTCCACCTCCTGCATAAGCCGGTAACCGGCGGGATTTGAGATGGGTAATGGCATTAAAGCAAGCCGACATTTGCGCTCTGCTGGCTCCAATACTCAACCAAGCCGATGGCACGACCACGCCGAGTTTCAGTGATTTCGGACGGGTTATTGGATGGGTTCAATATGGTTTTAGCAAAAGACTTCGCCAAGCGTCAAACTTATTTTGATAACAAAATAAATCGACCTGGACAGGCCCCGCTCCGTCAAAATGACGGCGCGTTAGGCGGGGTCACTCCTGAATGGACAAAAAGGCATGCAACACATTGAACTACCTATTATTTTGGGCAAAAACGGCTTGAAGCGGATTATTTCAATAGCCACTTCGTCAGCGATTGCCGATGAGGATTAATTTGGTATCGAATAAAGTTGACACTTAGTAATCGGTCGGCGATAAATTTGCCACCTCCAAAGGCAAAAACATTTATTTTTATACGAAAAATTGCCATCGCGAGTCAGCGATTTTACGGATTTTACATAAGAACTTTTTAGATTGGCAACACCAGCCACCATCGCCATTGGATTGGTCTTTTATGTCGTCCTGACGACGGCAGTTTCGTTTTTTATGATGGCGCGGGTCCGGAAGCCCGCGGATTACCTGGTGGCGGGACGCGGGCTGCCCTTCTGGGTGCTCACCGGAACTATTACTGGCACTTGCATCGGCACCGGCTCAATCATCGGCGGTTCGGCGCTGGCTTATCATCATGGCTGGGCCGGTTGCGCCTATCCGATCGGGCTCGGTATCGGAACTCTGATCACGGGCCTGGCTTTTGCGAAGGCGCGGCGCTATCAGTTCATGACGCTCATCGAGGAGCTCGCCTGCTACTACGATGGCAATCGCGTGGTAGCGGAGTTTTCCAACTTCAGCCTGTTCTTTTCGCAATTGTGCTGGGTCACCGTCCAAATCAAGGGCGGGGCCGCATTGCTCGGCGCGGTGACCGCGCTGGACCCGAAATGGTGCGTCCTCCTCGCCGGCCTCGCCAAAGCGGCGATTTCGATCCCCGGCGGGATTAAGGCGGTCGTTTACACGGACGTAATCCAGACCGTTATTTTGTTCTTTGGCTTCGGATTTCTCACGCATTCCGCGTTGCTCCAATCGGGCGGATTGGCCGGACTGCGCCAATCGATGCCGGCGGAATATTTTTCTTTCCTGGGCGCCGCCTCGTTTGGCCGCTGGAGCGTCCTGAGCTTGATTCTGGTGCTCGTGTTGAACCCGGTCGCCGATCCGAGCCGCCGATTGACAATGTATGCCGCGCGCGACGATGCCCGCGCGAAATGGAGCATGGTTGTCTCCGGGCTGCTCGTGATGATCTTCTCCGTCACCATTGGCATCGCCGGCATGTTCACGTTCAAACTGAACCCGAATCTTCCCGTGGCGGACGAGGCGCTTCCATGGCTCGTGGCGCACGTCCTGCCGCCGTGGCTCGCCGCGTTTGTCGTGGTGGCGATCGTTTCGGGCATGTCGTCCGCCGCCAACGGCACGGCCGCGGCCGCCGGCACATTTTTTGTAAGGCACATTTTTCCGCTGCTGATGGGCCGCTATCCCAAACACCCGGTGGCGACCGCCCGCTGGGCGCTGGGCGCGGTGTTCCTTTTCTCGACGATCCTGGCGCTGTTTACCGGCAGCATCGTTGGGTTCGTGATCAAATTCATGCCGCTGACGATGAGCGGGCTGGCACTGATTCTGTTGCTGGGGCGTTTTTGGAAACGGGCGACGTGGCAGGGCGCGCTGGCGGCGCTTATTGCCACGCCTCTGGTGTCGCTGGTCGCAATGAAATTTCTGGACAACCCGATGCTGCCCGCGGCGCTGGGCGGCACGGTGGCTCTGGTGGTCGTGAGTTTATTGACCCCGCCCAGCCGTCGTGGTTTTGACGAAGTGGCGGCTGAAATGACCCGCCAGCGGCAACACATCGAATCGCCGGACGAACCGGCTTTGCCTCCCGCGGCCAGCAACGTTTCGACCGGATCAACCGCATGACCAGGACTCCAAACCACGACGCCTGTTCTGCCAAGAGCAACCAATGCAGATTCTAAAACTCCCAATCGTTGTCCTGCTGTTGTCGGTCTGCGCGATCTCCGCGCGCGCGGCGAATTTATTCCCGACAAACAACGCCGGCGAAATTTGGAAAGACCCATCACAGCCTATCGCGGCCCGCGTGCAAAATCTCGTCGCGCGAATGTCGCTCGAAGAAAAAGTTTCGCAGATGAGTTGCGACTGCGCCGCCATTCCGCGTTTGAGCCTTCCCGCTTACAGCCATCGAAACGAATGCCTTCATGGCCTGGCCAATGGCACTGCGACGGTTTTTCCCGAACCCATTGGCATGGCCGCGACGTGGGACCCGTCGTTGGTCCACGATGAAGCCGATGTCATCGCCACGGAGGGCCGCGCCAAGCACAACGATTACGTCGCCAAACACGACGGCGACAGCGGCCATCGCTTTGGCGTCAGTTTTTACGCGCCGAACATCAACATTTTTCGCGACCCACGCTGGGGCCGCGGCCAGGAAACCTATGGCGAAGACCCGTTTCTGACCGCGCAATTTGGTGTCGCCTTCATTCGCGGCCTGCAGGGAGACGATCCGAAATATGTCAAAGCCATGGCCTGCGCCAAACATTTCACCGTCCATAGCGGCCCGGAACCGGAGCGCCACAGCCTGGATGCGCGACCGCCCGAGCGCGATCTTTACGAAACGTATTTGCCCGCCTTTGAAGCCGCCGTGCGCGAAGGGCATGTCGGTTCAGTTATGGGTGCTTACAGCGCGCTTTACGGCGTGCCCGATTGCGCGAATCATTTTCTGCTGACGGATTTGCTTCGCAACCGGTGGGGTTTTAATGGTTTTATCGTTTCGGACGGCGGCGCGATCTGGGACATCTGGGCGCAACACAAATACGCGCCCACGCCGGAAGCCGCCGCTGCTGCGGCAGTCAAGGCCGGCTGTGATCTCTCGTCGGGCAACGTCGAACCCAATCGCGCCACGCTGCGCCGCTCTGCTGAGTGGAGCGCCGACGCGCGCGGCTGGCTGCACGGTGGAGAAGACTTTGGCGTGCTGACGAAATCGGTCGCTGAAGGCTTGATTTCAGAACAGGCCATTGATGCCGCGGTCAGCCGCGAATTGACCGCGCGGTTTCGCCTTGGCTTGTTCGACCCCCCGTCAATGGTGCCGTGGTCGAAGATCACCATGGCCCAAAACGACACATCCGAACATCGCGCGCTGGCGCTCAAAGTCGCCGAGCAATCCATCGTGCTTTTGAAAAACGACGGCTTGCTGCCGCTCCGTCGCAGGAAGCTAAAACGCGTCGCCGTCATTGGCCCGAACGCGGATTCGGCCGGAATGCTGCGGGGCAATTACGACGGCGCGGCGTCCCGCTCCACCACCATCCTCGAAGGCATCAAACAACTTGCCGGACCGAACATTGAAATCACGTACGCCCCCGGCTGTCCGCTGGCGTTGAAAACGGATGGCTCAAACACTCCGACGCCCGAAATGACGGCGCAAGCCATGGCGGCGGCAAAATCGGCCGACGTGGTGATTTTTGTCGGCGGTCTTGATTCCTCACTCGAAGAGGAAGAAGCCAACGCGCCGAAAACCGATTTCCAGGATTTTTATCGTGGCGACCGGACGCGGATTGAATTGCCGTCGCCGCAGGAAGCTTTGCTCAAGGAACTTCACGCGGCTGGCAAGCCGGTGGTGTTCATCAATTGCAGCGGCAGCGCGGTGGCCATGCCGTGGGAGGCGAAAAACCTGCCGGCAATAGTGCAGGCGTGGTATCCAGGCGAAGAAGGCGGGACGGCAGTGGCCGAGGCGTTGGCGGGAGATTTCTCCCCGAGTGGAAAGCTGCCGCTTACTTTTTATAAATCGGTCGATCAGATTCCCCGGTTTGATGACTACAGCATGAAAGGTCGAACCTACCGGTATTTCACTCGCGAGCCGCTCTATCCGTTCGGCTACGGGTTAAGCTATAC
>DASXHY010000467.1:0-13449 GCA_036488095.1 Verrucomicrobiia bacterium
TTTTCGTCCGTCGTAAGCACATATTCCGCGCGCACCAAGGGAGAGTTCCGATAAAACGTCAGCCGAAAATCCCCTTTGAACGACCCCGCCACCGCGTCGCCGATAATCAAAGTCGTGCGTGAACCGTTGTTCGTCACCGTCACGCGATTTTTCGTGAGTTGAACCGGGTAGGTATGATGTGGCCGCTCGCGAGGATTCTCGAAAAAGACCATTTGCTGATACGCCGCCGCCGCCTTCACCGGATCGCGCTCGCCGATTGTCAACGCCATCACCGGGTCCACAGATTCCATGATGGGTTGGATCGTTCCGTCCGGTTTGGAAAATCCGAACGAGCGGATCAACGGTTGATTGGATTTCAGATTCAGGAGCATCCTGCCCGTGAGACCATCGGCGACCGGCCATTGGACGTTGATTTCGCCCGCGCGATTTGTTTCAACGAGGATACCGGACGTGGATCGGTGATTTGCGAATTCGACGATGACCGCTCCGCACGTAAGAAGGAGAAGAAGTGCCAGGAGCCGGGAGCGTTTTGCCATAAGATGGATGAATTAGCGGCTGCGTCGGATTTTGCATAGCGGGCTCTTGTCTCTCAAGAGAATTAGTGAGCGGATTGACTATTCGCAGCGGTCGGAGATCTAACGCATCGTCCGTGGTTGCGCCTCGCCGACTGGCAGTCGGCGATACAGCAAGCTGCCAGCCTGCGCTACGAGGTTTTGCACTCCTACGTCGCTTGGGTGTAATTTTAAGTTGCGCCTTACTTCGCCTTTTCCCGGACTACTTCCGCTGCTTGCTTGTCTTCTCGCAATCCCAGAAATGCGGGTTGGCGCAGGTGGCCGTCGCGCGTCCATTCCGCAAAACGAATCTCGCAGACCAGTTTCGGCTGCAGCCAGGTGCAGCGTTTCATTTCCGCCGCGGTTAAGCCCCGGCCGAATTGGCCCGCTTTTTCCGGTAGATTCACGAAAGGACAATTTGGCTGAATCAGTTTCTGGAACTTTTGATGGAGCGCCTTCAGAATTTTTTGATCGAATCCGGTCCCCACCTTTGCTGCGAATTTTAATTTCTTCCCTTCGTAATATCCCACTACCAGCGCGCCAAAATGGGACCGCGTGCCGCGCGGCTGGGTATAACCGCCGATCACAAATTCCTGTTGCGTGGTCCATTTGAATTTCACCCACGCGCCGCTGCGCCGGCCGATTTCGTACTTCGAGTCTTTTCGCTTCGCGATCACGCCTTCCAACCCACGCGCCTGCATTTCTTTCAGCACGCGTTCGGAATCGGCGTCGATGCTCGCGGAAAACCGCACCGTATCCGGCATTCGGGCGAGCAGCATTTTGGCCATCGCCTTGCGTTTCAGGAGGGGCACGGCGGTTAAATCCTTGCCATCGAGTTGAATCAAATCGAACACATAATAAAAAATCGACGGCCGCTCGCCGGGCAATTCGCGCGCCTGGAGCAACTGAAAGGAGGACCGTCCTTCCTCGTCCAAGGCCACGATTTCGCCGTCCAGCATGGCTTCTTTACAGGGCAACTTTTTCAATGCGTCGGCGACTTCGGGGAATTTGGCTGTGAAATCTTTCGCATTGCGGGAAACCAAATCGATTTTTTTGCCGCGTTTGATGCCCAGCGCGCGCACGCCGTCGAATTTCAGTTCGTAAATCCAATCGTCGCCCTTGGGCAGGTTCTCGACCAGGACGGCTTTCATCGGCTCGACGAACGTTGCCTTTCGCTTCGGCAGGCGTGAACGCTGGATATCCTGTTCGGCCTGTTCCAAACGTGCTTTCGGTTCCGTCACGACTGGGGCGGAAGTTTTAACGCGCGTACTGCGGGTGGGACGCCCGGCAGCACGTTGCGCGATCCGATTGCTCTGCCATTGGGCGTCATTATCCTCGGCGATTTTTTTCATCGAACGTTTGGTTAACACTGATTGGTCTTCCGCACGGGTTGAAATCGCGGGGAGATCGTCGCCGCTTTTCAGCAACAGCCATTGCGGCTTGTCGTCGCCATCGCGCGGGCGCATCCGCACAAGCGTCCATTCGCCTTTCAGTTTTTTTCCGCGCAACGTCAGGTGCAATTTGCCGCTTTCCAGCGCCTTCAACGGATCGCCGCCCGAAACTTCGTACGAGCCCATGTCCCAAACCATCACCGTGCCCGCGCCGTAATTACCTTCCGGAATCGTGCCCTCGAATTGCGCGTAACCACTCGGGTGGTCCTCGACCTGCACGGCCAGGCGTCGATCGCCATGCGTGGTCGGGAAGCCTTTCGGCACGGCCCACGACTTCAGCACGCCGTCCATTTCGAGCCGAAAATCATAATGCAGCCGTGTCGCATCGTGCTTTTGAACGACGAAAAAAGGCTCTTTGAGCACGATTTTTTTGCGACTGCCACCGGACGGCTCGCTCGTGCGCCGGAAATTGCGTTTAGCTTTGTATTCTTTGAGGCTCATGGCTCAGAACGTTTTCGTGCTTGTCCTCGTTCTCGTTCTCGAAAGGGAATCGAGGACGAGAACGAGGACGAGGAGGAATAAAGGCCTTCACGCAGCCTTCTTCAGCCTGCGTTTGTGCGCAGCGGGTTTTCGCTTCGCGGTCTTTCCCTTGGCCGCATGTTGCAAACTTTCCTGGAGCACGGATACCAGATCCACGACATTTGTCGGTTTCTTCGCCGAGCCGCGAGGGGCAACTTCTTTTCCGCCGCTCTCAACTTTTTTGTGAATCGTTTCCAACAGCGTATGACGGTAATCGTCCTGATATTTTTCGGGCTCCCATTTGCCTGACATTTTCGCAATCAAATCCTTGGCCATCTCCAATTCTTTCGCGCCAATATGCGGGTTCGCGGGAATTTTTAGATCCTTGGTATCAATAATTTCCTCGGCAAAATGCATCAATTCGAGCACGAGCAGATCTTTCTCCGGCTTGACGGCCGCGAGATGTTGCCGGGTTTTAATGACCACCTTGGCGATGCCCACTTTGCCGCTCTGCTTCAACGCCTCGCGCAAGAGACCGTAGGCTTTTTCGCCGCGTTTTTCCGGCTCCAGGTAATACGGTTTGTCGA
Source organism: Verrucomicrobiia bacterium (assembly GCA_036488095.1). Classification (GTDB taxonomy): domain Bacteria; phylum Verrucomicrobiota; class Verrucomicrobiia; order Limisphaerales; family DASXHY01; genus DASXHY01. The sequence goes on from DASXHY010000467.1 coordinate 3,049, forward strand.
AAAAAATCGGATCGATCTCGTCGAGTTCGACAAAATCCTGGATATCGACGCTTTGGGTCGCTTCGATGTCGGCGCGCTTGAAATCCTCGTCCTTGAGCACGATGAATTTCCCTTTTTCGTACTCGTAACCTTTCACGATCTGTTCCCAAGGAACCTCCTTGCCGTCGGCTTCGGCCACGCGTTTGTAGTTCACTGGGCTTAAATCGCTGGCGCGGAGCAGCCGGAATTTCAGTTCCTCACGCCGCGTTGCGGGGTACAGCGCGATGGGGATATTGATGAGGCTGAAACTGATGGAACCTTTCCAGATCGCACGCATGGTGAGGCAAGATAGCGCACGCACGGGCAAGGGACGATTAGGGTGATGACCCGGGTGAAAAGCTCCAAATTCCAAGCACCAAGCTCCAGAGAAATTCCAACAACCAAGCTCCAAAACCACGGGGATGTGGGTCGAGATTGGAACTCGGTGTTTCTCTGATGCTTGGATCCTGGACGCTTGGAGCTTTTCCCTACACGCATTAGCAAGGTTTTTATAATTTATTTAGGAATTATCGTGCGGAAAATAATTGCGTCGCTTGACGGCCCGGCGTTTCGATGCGAACGGTACTTGTAGCGACAGAATGGAAACCGTTCTTTGAGAGAAAATTAGGCGAAAAAGGAATCCGCGATTGCGGAAAAATAATTTGAACAAATATCGGTGCTGAAGCATCTGATATAAAGAACGAAGATTTCGCTGTTCGTTTAGGGTTAGCATAGAGGTTTTGCTTGTAGTGCGGTTCGAACAGCGACCAATAGTTGGCCGCATTACCCTTCTGAGCGCCTGGGTGAAGGCGTATAAACCTCGTCACCACTAAGAGCCGGACGTCATGTCCGGCTCTTTGGGCGTACAGGATTCGCATTGCGAGAACCGCGTTAAAAGATTACCTTCGCCTCCCATGAGAAATCACCTCGACTTCGAAAAGCCGATTGTGGAATTGCAGAACAAGCTCGCGGAGTTGAAGAAACATCCGGAGACGAATTCCATGGACGTCAGCTTTGACGAGGCGGTGGCCTTGTTGGAGAAAATGATCGAGGAACGCCGGCGCGAAATATTCATGAACGCCAGCCCCTGGGACCGGGTGAAGATCGCGCGGCACCCGAAGCGGCCGTTCAGCCTCGATTATATCCAACTGACTTTCAGCGATTTTTCCGAATTGCACGGCGACCGGCTTTACTCTGAAGACCGCGCGATGGTGGGCGGTTTTGCCAAATTGGGCGAACATCGTGTGATGGTGATCGGCACCCAGAAGGGCCGTGATACCAAGGAAAACATTCTCCGCAATTTCGGTTCCGCGCATCCCGAGGGTTATCGCAAGGCGCTCCGCCTGATGCGGCTCGCGGATAAATTTGGCCTGCCGATTGTCACGCTGATTGATACCGCCGGCGCGTATCCGGGCATTGGCGCGGAGGAACGGCATATTGCCGAGGCAATTGCCGTGAACCTGCGCGAGATGATGCTATTCCAGGTGCCGATCATCGCGGCGGTCATTGGGGAAGGCGGTTCTGGCGGCGCGCTGGGGATTGGCGTGGCTGACCGGGTGCTGATTCTTGAAAATGCGTATTACTCGGTCATCAGCCCGGAAGGTTGTGCTGCGATTCTCTGGAAAGACCGTTCAGCGGCGGGCAAAGCCGCGCAGGCCCTCAAAATTACCGCCAAGGATCTTTTAGGTTTGAAGTTGGTGGATGAAATTATTCCTGAACCACTCGGCGGCGCGCACACGGACGCGGAAAAAACCGCGGCAACGTTGAAGGAATTTTTGCTGAAACATTTGGAGGAGCTGAATAAGACGCCGGTGACGGAACGCTTGAAAGGGCGTTACGAGAAATACCGCGCGTTTGGGCACTTCGAGGAAAAAATCGATGGAGCGGAAAACGGAGTCGTCCCGCAGGCCAGCCCGGCTTCGGTTTAATTGTTCCGGCGGAATTATTTCAAAGGTCGGAGTCCGGCCTGAAACTCGTCAATCGCAAATCGTAAATCGAAAATTCCCTAATGCTTTATCCCTTCACTTTTCGTCCGATCTTCAAAGAGCGCATCTGGGGTGGCCGCGCGCTGGAGCAGCTTTACGGAAAATCGCTGCCGCCAAAGGTGCCTATCGGTGAATCGTGGGAAATCAGCGACCGGCCCGGCGATGCGAGCGTGATTGCCAACGGGCCGCTCGCGGGCAAGGATCTTCGCTGGCTCATGGAAAATCATGAGCGTGAGTTGCTCGGTGACGCGAAATCGGCCTATGGACGTTTCCCGCTGTTGATAAAAATCCTGGACGCGCAGGAAAAACTTTCGCTCCAGGTCCATCCTCCGGCGGAGAAAGCCGCGGAACTGAAGGGTGAACCAAAAACCGAGGCGTGGTACATCGCCGATGCCGCGCCGGGCGCGGAATTGTATGTCGGGCTGAAGCGCGGCGTCACGCGCGGTGAGTTTGAACAAAAAATTAAAACGGGAGAAGTCGCCGAATGTTTTCATCGGGTACCCGTCAGGGCAGGGGACACGATGTTTTTGCCGAGCGGACGCGTCCACGCGATTGGCGCCGGGTTGGTGATTTTTGAAATCCAGCAAAACTCGGACACGACGTATCGTGTTTTTGATTGGAACCGGGTGGGTCTTGATAACAAACCGCGCGAGTTGCATGTGGCGGAATCGTTGGCGAGCATTGATTTTGAGGATTTTGAGCCGGGGCTTGTTTCGGAAAGATACAATAGTGTTGAGAACTTAAAGTCTCGTTTGCTGGTGAAGAATCCGCTTTTTGAGATTACGGAATTTCAGACGTCCGCGGAATGCGACATTATAATCGACCATAGCAAACCGGGAATTTTTGCAGCCATAAAAGGTAGGCTGCATGTGCTCAGTAATTCGAATAGCAGTTCTCTTTCTCCGGGTGAATTCTGTTTGGTTCCGGCGGAAGCCGTAGACGCCGAATTGCTCGCAGAAAGCGGTAGCACGTTTCTTATGGCAACGCCGGGCTGACAAACCGCTGAAGCGGTTTTGACTTGGCGAGCGCCAGCCGACACCCAGCTAAAGCAGGGTGTTAATGAGACGCCCGCACACAACCGTTCTATTTACTACCCTTTTTGTTTTTGTGGTATGACTTCGATTGACCGGCCAGCCTGATTGCCCCTTGTAATAACGCGCGAACTATTTCATCTTTTCTTTCGCATTGGATGTCACTGAAACTTAAAAAATTTCTTCAGAGTTGGGCCATCAACACGCTGGCGGTCGGGTTGGCGTGTTTGATCATGCACAGGCACATCCACTACGAAAAGCCGGCCTACTTGCTGGCTGCCTCACTTTTGCTCGGAATTCTGAATTCCGTCTTGAAGCCGGTGATCATGTTTCTCGCGCTACCGCTGCTGGTCTTCACGCTCGGCCTGTTCATGTTCGTCATCAATGCGCTGCTGCTTTATTTCGTCGGCTTTTTGCTGCACCCCTATTTTTCGGTCGACACTTTCTGGTCGGCGTTCTGGGGAGCGCTGATTATCAGCGTCGTTTCCGTGGTGTTGAATTCCCTGACCGGCACGGGCAAGTCGCGGATTGAAATCCGCCGCGGCAACCGGCCACCGCCGGGTTCGGGGCCGGGCGGAGGCGGGCCGGTGATTGACGTTTAATTTAATTTTTACAGAAGGGAACGAAGGAAACAAAGACGCGGAGGCAAAAAACTTTTTAACCACGGATGGACACAGATAAACACAGATAAAGGATTTAACAGAACGAAACGAAGGAAACAAAAGGTGAGGCTGCTGAGAACGCGGTTCGCGAGGACGCTCGCCCCACCAGAATCCAAATTAGATTTTTCTTCGTTCTCTTCGTTGCCTTCTGTTCAAATCAGTTGGTAAGCCGCCCGCCGTGTTTGCACGCCTTGTTTCTGAAAATCTGCCTCGAAATCCGTGAGGAGCGCGCTTAGTTCTGGTGGCGTTTCCGTCGGACGGAAAGCTATGCTGGCGGCGAACACAGTTGTCATTTGCTCAAAGTAATCTTCGTGGTCGGTGCGCAGATAGACGATGCCGTCGCGGGTCAACACGCGTTGGGCGATTTCGATGAAATGCTCGTTGATGAAGCGATTTTTCAAATGCTTTCGCTTGGGCCAGGGATCGGGAAAATAAATGTGCAACGCGGCGACGGATTTCGGAGGCAAAAGATATTGCAGGAAATAAGACGATTCGATGCGCACGCCGCGGAGATTCGTCAATCCGGCGCGGCGGCCTTTGCGGTCGAGCTTGCGGATGCGTCCACCGAGCCGCTCCACGCCGATAAAGTTGTGATCGGGATGGGCTTTGGCGTGGTTCACGAGAAATGACGCGTCGCCGCAGCCGAGTTCGACTTCCAGTGGTTGGGCCTTCGGGAAAAACTGGCTGACATCGAGGGGATCAAGAATCGAGCGCAACTCGATGATTAGGTTTTGAGGGGCAGCGGCTGAATTCATTTGTGCATATAACAGCCGATGTGGGGCTCTAATTTTTTCCGCGCAGAAAAAGTATGAGCCTCCTCACGTCGGCTCCTACTTTGCGTATTTGGCGTCGCAGCATTCACAGGCTTTCCTTCGCCCGCTCGATATCGCGGGCGATTTGCGCCTTCAATTCATCGATGGACGGGAACTTCTGCTCGTCGCGCAATTTTTCCGCAAAAACAATTTCCAACTCCTCGCCGTAAAGCTCGTCGTTGAAATCCAGAAGATGCGCTTCGACGCGCACGGTTGGATTCGGATTTTCCAGCGTGGGCCGCGTGCCGATATTCAGCACGGCGCGATGGGTTTTCCCGCGTGCGAGAGCGTGAACCGCGTAGACGCCGTTTGGCGGCAGGGCGAGGCCGGTGGCATCGAGATTGGCGGTGGGAAAACCAAGCTGGCGCCCAAGTTGGTCGCCGGCCACGACTGGGGCGGCGATCGAGTAGGCGCGTCCGAGCATCTGGCTGGCCAGGTCGAGTTCTCCGGCGCGAATCGCCTCGCGAATGCGGGTGCTGCTGACCGGTTTTCGGTCCAGCGAAACCGCGGCCATGCCGTGAACGATAAATTTTAACTCCGTGCCGAGCGTTTTCAACAGGTCCACATTTCCGCCGCGCTTATGGCCGAAAACAAAATTCGCCCCCACGCAAATGCTCTGGATGCCGCTCCACGCGCCGGCCAGTTCGCGAATGAACGTTTCACCGGTCTTTTGACTGAATGCTTTATCGAAATGAATCAACAGCAGGGCTTCGGGTCCGAGGGATTCAATTGCGCGAAGCTTTTGCGGCAGGGAATAAATCAGCGGCGGCACACGGCCAGGAGCGACGACGCTGTTGGGGTGCTGGTCGAACGTGATGACCAGCGCGAGTGCTCCGTGCTGGCGCGAGTCGGTGATTGTTTGCCGGATGATTTGCTGATGCCCAAGATGCACGCCGTCGAAGAAACCGATTGCCAGGCAGACTTTGCGGTTGCCGGGATTCAGTTCGTTGGCGGTGCGAATCAGTTTCACTGAGGAGTGGTTAAATGGGTTAAATGGGTTAAACAAGTTAAATGAGTGGGAAGCGCGCCCGTTTACTTATTTAACTCATTTAACCGGTTTAACTTATTTAACTGGCCAGTCTCAAAAACGGAATCACTCTTTTTTCCAACTCGCTGGTTGAAAGCTTCAGCACTTCATCCAGCGGCTTCGCGTCGGCCACGTCGAATTTTCCGGAAACGACCCGGCGCAATTTCGCGAGGTGGGCGCCGCAGCCGAGTTTCTCGCCCAGTTCATGGGCCACGCTGCGGACGTAAGTCCCCTTGGTGCAGGCCAGCCGGAATTCGGCCAGCGGCTCTTCGTATTTCGAGAATCGAAACTTATAAATATGGATCAGGCGCGGCTCGCGCGGCACTTCGACGCCTTTGCGCGCGAGTTTGTAAAGCGGCACGCCGTCTTTTTTAATCGCCGACACCATCGGCGGCGTCTGCATGATGTCGCCCACGAATTCCGCGCCCGCCTCGTTGAGTTCTTCGACCGTGAGCGGCGGGACGGGCAGGGAACCGGTCAATTCGCCATCGGAATCGTAGCTGTCGGTCGCCTCGCCGAATTTGATCGTGCCCTCGTAAACTTTGTCGTCCGACATCAATTTTTCCGAGAGCTTCGTGCCGCGGCCGAGCACGATGATGAGCAGGCCGGTCGCGTTGGGATCCAGCGTGCCGCAGTGCCCGACTTTTTTGATGCCGAACTTGCGACGGATTGCGTCGACGACGTCGTGCGACGTCGGCCCGGAGGGTTTATCGATGAGAAGCGCGCCATCCAGCGCGGAGAATTCTTGCATGGATTTCTACAGATTTTAAATTTTTCTATGCGAAACCTGGAGCTACGTCCCACGAGGGTTAGTAACAAAATTGTGCCGCCCTTTCAGGGCTTGAGCGTTCGTCGGCAAGTAACCCGGGGCTTCACCCCGGGCTATCTTGACGCGGCCTTTCAGGCCTTCGCGCCGAACTGGTTCCGATGGTTGTGTCACTTGACGGACTTTGCCGCGTCCAGCGCCTTCTTGACCGCCTCAATCACCTTGCGCTGCACGGAAAGTGGTTTTCCGGGGATGCGCGCGCCGGCGGCCGCTTTGTGGCCGCCGCCGCCGAATTGCGCCGCGATTTCGTTCACGTTCACTTTGTCCGTCTTCGAGCGGAGGCTGATGCGCGTCAATTCCGGTTCGAGTTCCTCAAACAAGCACGCGACTTCGACGGGCGCAATCGCGCGAATGTGATCGATCAAACCTTCCGAGTCGTCGGCCTCGGCGCCGGTGCGCGTGAAGTCGGCTTTCTTGAGCCAGAAATATGCGATCTGGTCGCCGTGCGTCAGCCGGAAATTACTGTAGACATGTTTCAACAGCTTCGCGCGCGACAGGGGATAGGATTGATAAACTTCGTCGCAAATTTTTGCCAGGTTCGCGCCGCGCGTGACCAATTCCGCGCCGACGTGAAATGTGCCGGGACGCGTGGTGGGATATTGAAACGAACCGGTATCGGTCGAGACGGCGGTGAACAGGCAATCGGCAATCTGTTTCGTGATGGGCCACTTGGCGACTTTCAGGAGGCGAAAAATGAGTTCGCCGCTGGAAGGTTCGCGCGGCGAGACCCAGTTCAGGTGTCCGTAGCGCGTGTTGCTCGCATGATGATCGATGTTGATGAATTGCTTGCGATTGGTCACGCAGGGACCGACGGCGCCGAGCCGTTCAAAGCTCGCGCAATCGGTGGCGATGACGCAATCGAATTTCTGGCCGCGCTTCGGTTTTTGAAAAAGGTGGTCGGGATCGAGAAAGGCAAGTTTTTGCGGCATCGGGTCCTCGTTCCACACTGTCACTTTTTTGCCTTCGGCTTTCAACGCCAGCGCTAGTCCGAGTTGGGAGCCGACGCAATCGCCATCGGGCCGGACGTGGCCGACGATGCAAAAGGTGCGATGGATACGGACTTCTTCGAGAATGCGATCAATAATTTTCGGGTAACTCTTCATTGATATGGAACGGGCATCCGCCCGTTCAGAAACCGACGGCGAATTTCTGAAATCGCCGGAATTGCCTTATGACTGGCCGGCGGGACGCCGGCGCTCCCAGATCAAGGCTGAATGTTTTCATTCCGTCGTGGTGTGCGTGTCATTTTTCTCAAGCTCCTCGATGATTTGGAGGACCTTGTTGCCGCGCACGACAGAATCATCTAACAGAAAACGAAGCTTGGGGGTGTATTTCAGGACGACGGCGCGGGCCATCATGTCCTGGATGCGCGGGCGATGCTGTTCGAGAATGGCCGCACCGCGTTTCTGCTGGTCCGCATTGCCAAGGATGCTCACGAAAACCGTTGCTGTCTTCAAATCGCCCGCCACGTCCACGTCATTGACGGTCACCAGGCCAGCCTCGGCGACCGGCAATTCCTGGCGAATTGCTTCGCCAATGGCGCGTTTCAATAATTCGCGCACGCGTTGGAGTCTCAGAGAAGGCATTCGAAATTTACGATTTTAGATTTACGATTTACGATTGCCGGGAATTTCCGGAACCACGAATCCTCACAATTTTTGCGCAATTTTTTCGACCGAATAACATTCGATGGCGTCGCCGAGCTGGAATTCGCTGAAGCCCTCGATGCGAATGCCGCATTCCATGCCGGCCCGCACTTCGTTGACTTCATCCTGGAACCGGCGCAGGGATTGAGTGATTCCCTCGTAAATGACTTCCTTGCGGCGGCGCAAACGGACTTTGCCTTTGGCGATGCGCCCTGAGTTGACAATGCAGCCGGCGACCGGCGCGCCTTTGGACAATTCAAAAATCTTGCGTACTTCCGCCGAGCCGATGATGACTTCCTTGAGAATCGGGTCGAGGAGGCCGGCCATGGCTTCCTTCACCTCGTCAATCAATTCGTAAATGATGGCGTAAAGTTTGATCTGGACGCCTTCGTGCTTGGCCTTATCGGCCACGCCGCTGTCCACGCGCGTGTGAAAACCAAGAATGACCGCGCTCGAAGCCGAGGCCAGCGCCACGTCCGAATCGGTAATCGTGCCGACCGCGCTATGGATGATTTCCAGCGAAACTTTGTCCGACTCGATTTTCTTCAAAGCTTCGACAATGGCTTCCACCGAGCCCTGCGTGTCGGCTTTGACAACCACTTTGAGCGTCTTGCTCTGCTGCGACTGGAGGGTGGCGAAGAGATTTTCGAGCGTCACTTTGCCGCGCGCGGCTTCGAGGCCCAGGGCCTTGGCTTCCATCGTGCGTTGTTCGGCCAAATCGCGGGCTGCTTTTTCATCTTCGACTACGCTGAATTCCAGGCCGGCTTCGGGCACGCCGTTCAGGCCCAGCACTTTCACCGCGACGGACGGGCCGGCTTCCTTGAGGCGCTTGGCTTCTTCATTGATGAGCGCGCGAACGCGGCCGTAAAACTGCCCGCAAAGGATGACATCGCCAACGCGCAACGTGCCTTTGCGCACGAGCACCGTGGCGGTCGGGCCGCCCGGTTCGAGGCCGGATTCAATCACGTTGCCCTTGGCGCGGCGGTTGGGATTGGCTTTCAACTCCAGCAAGTCCGCCTGGAGCAAAATCATTTCGATGAGCTTGTCGACGCCTTGTTTGGTCAGCGCGGACACGTCCACGTAAATCGTATCGCCGCCCCAGTCGTCCGGCACGAGGCCTTTGTCCTGCAATTGCTGGCGAACTTTGAGCGGGTTGGCGTTCGGATGATCAATCTTGTTGACCGCGACCAGAATGGGAACTTTGGCCGCCTTGGCGTGACTTAATGCCTCGAGCGTTTGCGGCATGACGCCGTCATTCGCCGCCACGACCAGCACGACGATGTCGGTGACGTTGGCGCCGCGGGCGCGCATCGAGCTGAAGGCCGCATGGCCGGGGGTATCGAGAAAAGTCACCTGCGCGAGCTCTTTTTTCCGCTCGGGGTGTGGGAAGGAAATGGTATAAGCGCCGATGTGCTGGGTGATGCCGCCGGCTTCGCCAGCCGCGACGTCGGATTTGCGGATGACGTCCAGCAATGTGGTTTTGCCATGGTCGACGTGGCCCATAATGGTCACGACCGGGGCGCGAGGTTTCAGGTCCTCGACTTTGTCTTCCATGTCGAGTTCGACCTTCTTGACGGGGGCATGAACCACGCCGCCGCCGCGTTCGCGTTTTTCGACTTCAAACCGAAAACCGTGCAACGCGCAAACCTTCTGCGCGGTCGCCTCGTCAATCGCCTGGTTGACTGTCGCAAAAACGCCCAGCTTCATCAGGTCACCGATGACGACGAAGGGTTTTTGCTTCATCTGCTCCGCGAGATCGCGAACCACGATGGGCGGCTTGATGGTGATGACTTTGGCATCCGCCGGCAGGGAAACTTTCGGACCTTCCGGGCCTTTGTTGGCGGGAGCTTTTTGCGGGCCTTTTGCGCCGGGCATGGATGGGCCCGCGGGCGCTGTGGGTCCGCCGCGAACGCCGCGGATGTCGCCGCGCTTGTTAAAATCAGTCCGGCGGTCTGGCTGTTGCTGGCGCTGTTGTTGCGCAGGAAATTTTTGCGCCGGTTTTTCGACCGGCTTGGGAGCCGGCTTCTGCGGCAGTTGGATGAAACCGACCTTCTCGCCCACCTGCGGTTTCGGAGGCGGAGGAGGGACAATGGGCTTCGGCGGAATGACCGGCGCGGGCGGCGGCGGCGGTGGTTCCACGGCGATTGCTACCGCTGGCTCGGCGACATCATGTTTCGTTTCAACCGGCGACGGCTCGACTCCGTTTCCGTTGGATGCCGGGGCCGAAGCGGGAGGCTCGGGTGTTACGGCTTCAACAACGGGCGGCGGCGGGGGAGCGGTGATGACTACGATTTTTTCCTCTACCATCGGCGCTTTGGGCGCTTCCGCCGGGGGCGCGTTCAGGCGGGCGGCGATGTCGGGATGATCTTTGAGAAGCTCGTTTTCGAGGTATTC
>DASXHY010000481.1:0-2028 GCA_036488095.1 Verrucomicrobiia bacterium
CAGCAGCAACGCGGCCCTACCGGGTTTGGAAATTATTTCCCGCTTCTCATCACCAGCACCCAATCTCCGGGGTCTGGCGTGGGAAGCTGGCAACTGCGCGCGCCGATGACGGCGACGGCGGCGCTCTTTTGGCCGGTTCGCGGATTCAACCATTGAATGACCGGCGAGGGCGGCAGCGCCTCAAGATTTATTTCCAGGGTGCGATCTTCGGGAACGTAGGTGTCATTCAAGTCTTTCGTGGCGCTTTCGGCTGCGGCAATGTGACGGCGCGGCGAATTGCGTCCGGGTTGCGTTGCCAGCGAGCGCGGCGCGGGTTGGAGCTTCCACCAATTCATCGTGTTCAACGATGAGGCGAGAAGACTCATTTGCTTCGCGCCCGGAAGGAAAAGGGACAATTGCCACGTCGGCAGTTTCGATTGCACCGCGCTGTTCCAGTTCGCCACGTCGTGCGCTCCATAGCTTGTGCCCGTCAGCGGCGTCAGCAACAAACTCCACCATGCGATACGCCGCGTGTCATCGGCCGTGATGCGCTCGTGGCCTTGTGCCGCCAGCCCATTTTCCATCGGTGGCAGGACATTGATCAATGGTCGCGCGCGTTCGTTTGCCGATTCGCGCCCGAGCGGGCCGGCCACGAGCCACTTGATGGAATCGTCATTTATGTTTTGGCCGAGGCCGAAACCAAACGCGTCCACCCAACTCTCATCTCGAAACGCATCAAAACTCGAGGCGAGCGCGCCCGGAAACAAAATCACCGGCGCATGCCGCACGTCGCCGAAAACTTCGCGCCCGATTCTCTGCCACCGTTCGCCGTGATTTTCATCGGCCATCAGCAGCCACGCGACGTCATACGCGTCCCAGCGCGCGACCATGTAGCGAACGAGCAATGCCGCCTGGTCCTCCGGCAAATCGTTGATCGCGGCCTCATTTTGCGAGAGGGGAGCGATGACACTCAAAAACCCCGCGCGATTCATCGTGTCCACTTTCGCATCCAACGCCTGAAAATATTCCGGGTCAATGGTAATTCGGCTCTGGCCGGAAAATGCGGAGTGCCTGTTCGCATCCATGCCCGGCGCGGCGGCCCATTCGACGGCGGAGAATTTTTGGTAGGAACGCACTTTGAGGTAGGTGACCCATTCTTGCGAACTGGACAATCGCGGCGCGTCCCAGGCTACATCCGCCATCCAGAAAAACGGCGAGCGGTCCGCGTGTTCAAAATGATGGCGGTCGCGCGCAACCTGAATCGGACCGTGCTGCGCGAAGCTGCCCTGGCCGGTGGGCGAGGTGCAGAGAAATTCGCCCGTTTGATCAGTCAAACGCATGTTGGCCAGGTCCGAGCATGATGTGCGATAGGTCCAACGGCCTGGTTGATCCGGCGAGAAACGGACGCGCCACGTCGAGCCGCCGTCCCAAAAACCATAAACATCATTCGTCTGCCCGCCCGGCGACGTGAAGGTGACTTTGAGCGTGCATTGCTGGAACGGGTTGTCATAGCGCACGGTGCTGTTGAAGCTTTTTTCGAAGCGGCCCCATTGGCCCACGAGCACGATTTTCGCCGAGGCATTTCCCGCGAGCGCCAGGAACGCGAGGCAGAAGGCCAGCGCGCGTTTGCGCATCGGCCCTGGCACATTTGAAATCAGACAGCTCATCATAATACCTTTCTTTCGAGCGGCGTCATCAGACAATAATCACCGCGACCTGTCAAATGTTCAGGCGCTGGCGCTTCATTCCGTGCGCGGCTTGAGATATCAGACTCCCTATCCCCCTGAATCGTTTTGATTCAGTCGGATTCAGTCGGAGAATTGTAAACCGCTTCAGGGTCGATCCCTGCCTATGGAGAAAATTCGCGCGGGTTTGTAACTCCTTGGAGGCAGCGCTGGGTCTGATTTTCGATTGCGGCATAAAAACCTTTTTTTCACCCAGCAATTTGCGGCAATTATTATCAATTATCAGCAAAATCAAGGACTTAAACACGCGGGGCGCCTGGCGTGTGATTTTTTTTATTTTTTTTTGGCACGATTTAGCCCGATT
>DASXHY010000488.1:0-4192 GCA_036488095.1 Verrucomicrobiia bacterium
GCTGGAATCCGACGTCGTCACCGGCGTGTTCAGCCTGACTACGGAAGCACCGCCGCCGAGCGTTCCGTTTTCGGCCTCGACACTAACGAACGGTGTATTTGCACCAACACTCAAAGCGTGATTGATCGATAATAGGAAGGCTATGGTTGCACTCAGTAAACAAGGAAGTTTGGACGTTTTAAGCCATTTTGTTTTCATATGTTGCGCGGTAGAGTGGTGGTTTGAGCACATCATCCCAGGTGGTCATGAAGCTCACAAAAAAACCTTCATGATTGCCAATGGTCTGCGGGTAATCACTAAACGTTAGTTTAATTTCAGCGCTGGAAACCATCCTCTAAATCGATGAGGCCTGATTACCCCAGAATGAGCCACGGGGACCATCGAGAACCGATTTTTCGTGCTGATGCCGACTAGAGGATGTTCCTGAAAATAAGCGGTGCGCTCTCAGATGCACGAGTAGTCACTTAGCCTGTTTTTTTTCCTCGACCCTCAACCCTCTACTCTCGTCCCATTCGCTCCTTCGCCCAAGCTCGCGCTTCTTCCGAAGTTTTGAGTTCATCCTGCAATTGTTTCTCGCGGATTTCATTTAACAACGCACCCATGGCGGGGCCGGGTTTCATTCCGAGCTTCATCAGGTCTTCGCCATTCAGCAGCGGCGGGTGAATTTCCGGTTGGTTCTCCAGTTCCTTCGATTGTTCGACGAGGAAATCATAGACATCCAGCCGCCCGTGCGAGCCGAGGCAATCGACGCGGTGCAATTGTAGTTCCAACGGAAACGTGGGCCGCATGAGTAGCCGGCGCAGCGTCGCTTTGCGCATTTGTGGCGCGTCCTTGAATTGCATGTGGCAACGCACGGCCTGGACGACCGCATCGATTTGCTTCCGCGGGAATCGCAGCCGTTCCAGGATGCGCTCGGCCATCTCGGCGCCAATCCGTTCGTGCTCGTAAAAATGAATGCTGCCGGTTTTTTCATCGCGCGATGCGGTCACGGGCTTGGCAATGTCATGCATTAAAATTGCCCACGGCAACAGCGGGTCGGCGTCCGGCGGCATTTTTTGCAGCATCAAAACGAGGTGATTGAACACGCTGCCTTCGGGATGATAATCCGCCGATTGCTCGCAATGGATCGTGGCCGCGACTTCCGGCAATACGTGTTCGAGCAGCCCGCTTTCGCGCAGAAGGATCAGGCCGCGCGCCGCTGGCGAGGTGGGGCGCGTCACTCCGTGCGCGCCGGTCTGTTGCTCCCCCTGAACCCTGAGCGCCACCTCACCCCAGCCCTCTCCCCCACTTCGTGGCGGAGAGGGAGAAGAAGCCGCGGGTGGGAGCGCCGGCGTCTCGCCGGCTTTTTGAGAATTAGAAACTTGCCGCCGGGACGGCGGCGCTCCGGGCGCGAATAACTTCACCAGCTCATCGCGAATTCTCTCCGCGCTGATGCCTTTTATTTTCTCGGCGTGGGTTTGAATGGCGCGAAATGTTTCCGGCTCGATTTCAAAACCAAGCTGCGTCGCCAGCCGCACCGCGCGCAGCAAACGCAAATGATCTTCCGCAAATCGTTCGTTGGGATTGCCAATCGTGCGGATAATTCCCGCCCGCAAATCTTTTTCCCCGCCGACCCAATCGTGCAATTGCTTTTGCACCGGATCGAAGAATAGCCCGTTCACGGTGAAATCGCGCCGCTCGGCATCGGCCTTCGCGTCGCCGAAACGGACGTGCTCGGGATGCCGGCCATCCTGGTAATCGGCCTCGGCGCGGAAGGTGGCCACTTGAAATTCATGGCCCTTTTCCAGGACCACAATCACGCCGAACTTGCGCCCGACGGCGATGGTGCGTTTGAACAGCGCTTCGATTTGCTCCGGCAACGCCGAAGTGACGATGTCATAATCACCGGGCTCGCGCCCCAGCAAAAAATCCCGCACGGAACCGCCAACCCAAAACGCCGCGAAGCCCGCGGTTTGCAGGCGGCGGACGATTTCGGTGGCGGCTTCCATTTACGATTTACGATATACGATTTACGAGCAATCGACAGCGAATAAGCGTCCGGGCGCTTTGCACCTTGAACCACAGGCAACCTGGCTCTAGATTCACGGACTGAATTAAATGAACGGTTCGCCTCCCCTCATCGCTGCAACCCCGCCGCCATTGCCGCCGCCTCGGATCACTTTCAGGCATCTGCTCGCGATTGTGCTCAGCTTCGGCCTCGCGCTTTTTCTGTTGGATGCGATTATTTCCTTTGCGGATGATTCCGTGATTCTTTTTTTCCATTCGCATCTGCTTTCGTTTCCACGCGGAGCGATTTCGCTAATCACCATCATCCTGATGTTCGGAATTTACGCTTTGAGCGGCGTGACACCGATGGTTCCCAAACGCCTTTTTCTCCCGATAGCGGGTTTTTACATCGTGGCCATGCTGTTGACTTTCCCCGTCTCGATCTATTTCTACGCACGGCTGGAGCTGTTTGCCTTTTTGGTTTCGGCCTGCCAGCTTGGCATTGCCATTGGTTTGTTTTTATACGCGTTGCGCGCGGCAAAATTTTCGTGGCCGGTGGTATCGGTGAATTTCCTGGGCGCGCGCGCATTCAGTTGGCGCAACCTGTCGATCTTCGCTTTCGCAAACCTCTTCCTGTTGGTGTTTACGGCCGTTTATTTGTTTGCGTGCACCGCGCGCGCCGTGGGTCATTTCAGCGAGGGATTCATGGCTTTGCGCCCGGGCGGTTTTACGGTGCAGGTCAGAAAGTATGTTCGCGATGATGGGAAAGTGATCGAATTATTTCCCATGG
The DNA here is from genome assembly GCA_036488095.1 of Verrucomicrobiia bacterium. Lineage (GTDB taxonomy): Bacteria > Verrucomicrobiota > Verrucomicrobiia > Limisphaerales > DASXHY01 > DASXHY01. Next base: position 2,777 of record DASXHY010000488.1, read on the forward strand.
CGCACATCGCCAACGCGGATTTTTATCGCGAAGTCTCGCAATCATTTCCCAGCAACGCGGTGGTTCTGATGGAAGGAGTTTCGGATTCGCAGAATTTGTTGACCAATAAAATCACCTACAAACGCATGGCGAAATCCCTTGGGTTGGCCGAGCAAAAAGAAACGTTTGCTCCCACCCCGAACGAAGTGGTGCGGGCGGACATTGATGTGGACCAGTTTTCCAAGGAAACCATTGATTTCCTGAATTTGGTCATGTTGCTGCACTCGCGGGGAGCGACGGCGGAAAATCTTTCGAAACTGCTGCAATTCACACCGACGCCGGATTTTGAGAGGCAACTCTTTGATGATATTTTGATAAAACGCAATCAGCATCTCCTCGGCGAAATCCAATCCCATTTGCCGGAATCGGATAATATCATGGTGCCGTGGGGAGTGGCGCACATGCCGGGGATCGCGCGGGAGATTCAAAAATCCGGCTTCCACCTGATCGAGACGCACGAATACATGGTGATTCGGTTTCACGGGGCCAAAAAAGGGGATAAAGCGCTCGGCAACGAGGGCAGCGCTCATTAATGGCAAAATCAGCCGTTTTTTCCTGAAATAATCCTTGCAACCGTCCATTTCGCTGGTAGTTTCTCGGGCTCCTTTTGAAAGGAAATTTTATGGCAAAGATTTGTGAATTAACCGGCAAACGCCCGATGAAGGGCAGTATTATCTGGCGCAGTGGTAAATCCAAGAAGTCGGGCGGTATCGGCACGCACGTGACGGCGATCACCAAGCGCCGTTTCATGCCGAACCTCCAGCGCGTCAAAGCCGTCATGCCCAGTGGCGAAGTGCGTTACATCCGCGTCACAGCTGCTGCCCTCAAAAAAGGCCTGGTTGTCAAAGCGCCCAAGCGCACCTGGAAAAAAGAGACTGCGAAGGCCTAAGCCCCGGATAAATTTCTAAAAAGCGTTGAAGCATATTGCTTCAACGTTTTTTTTGTTGGACGGACCGACGCGAGGATTAGGTCAACCAACCGCGAAAATAGCTGCGGAGCAGCGTTAGATGGTAGCCCACGGCGCGAGCCGTGGGGATGGTGTGCGAAAATTCCCAAGCCTCGGAGAGGCGACAGAAAAATTTGCCACGTATTCTTTCGCCGCTCCGCGGCTCTTTTCGATATTATCCCATCCTCCCACGGCTCACGCCGTGGGCTACCCTCTATCGCCGCTCCGCGGCTGAAAATACGGATCAATTTTTGATCTGCGTTCGAACTTTCTGCTTTCTCGGGAAAATACTGGTTCGACCACGGAGACTGTGCCTTACTAAGTCATGAGCGATTCCCCCGAAAAAGTCACTGGAATTGGTGGCATCTTTTTCAAGGCGCGCGATCCGGAACGGATGTCGGTCTGGTACCGAGAGCATCTGGGCATCGGCG
>DASXHY010000507.1:0-3852 GCA_036488095.1 Verrucomicrobiia bacterium
GGTCATGGAACGATGAACCCATCACAGACTCCAGCGGCGCGCCCACGAAATCGGCGAAGCGCCGGTTGGCGTAAACGACCAGGCCTTTTTGATCCACGGTCACCGCGCCCTCCTGCATTTCTTCCAGAAAAATCCGGAAGGGTTTATCGGCGCTTTCCAGGGTGTAAACGACTTCCCGTCCGTGGCGCGACACGACCAGCGCATCCGCCGCTCCCGAACGGATCGCGTCCAGAGTTTCTTTCGCCTCGCGCAACTCCTCACGGAGCAATTCGATTTCCTGGGCCTCGGTTCTGGATTCCGCTTCAAAGCCATTCCCCGCCGCAGGTTCGCGGGCGGTGTCACGCAGGGAATTCTGCATCATTTTTGGTTCCTCCCGCTTCTTGGCCGGAACAGCGCCATCACCTTTGCGTCATCTGAAAGGTCTCCGACGAGCCGGACCGGCTCGGGCAATCGTCGCACCAGAGTGGGCGCGGCCACTATTTGGTCCGCAATGGCGCGGGCCGGCTGCTGATAGAGATCGATGATTTCCAAAGTATAAAGCCCCTGAAGTTCCTGCTCGCAAATCTCTTTGATTTTTTTCACCGCCCGGAGAGAACGTTCCGAACTGCCCGCAATATAAAGCCGGAACAGATGCCCCTGCGGCTTGCGCCTGATTGCGGCCTTTTCAAAGGCTTTTTGCGAGGCGGCGCGGCTGGGCGTAACTCTCCGTTTAATCATGGGATCCATTTCCGTCTGTTTCAGACAAATCCAAGCCAATCAGCGTGCGCTTGGTATCGCATAAATCACCGATAATTTTGCGAATCGGTTGCGGCATCCGCCGGACGAGCGTCGGGATCGCGATAATCTGGTCGTCCTTTGCCAATTGCGGTTTCTTGATCAAATCAATGACTTCAATCCTATACTTTCCCCTAAGATATAAATCGCACAATTCCTTGAGATTGGCGAATGCGGCGAGCGATTTGGGAGTTTGGCCCGCGACATAGAGACGCAGATCGTAACGCTTCCCGGGAGCCGGACTCACTCCGTTGCGCTTTTTCGCGGCGGTTCGTTTGGTCTTGGCTTTCATATACAAATTGATGCCTTATTGGCCATTGCGCGGGACAGGCGTTTTATCCGCCTGGCGGCTGCGCGACATCGTCACCTCATCGATTCGCTGTTGCTGGACCAATTCATTCTCCTGGTTGAGCACCTTGGAGATCTCCGTCTCTTCCTGTTCGAACTCCGCCCGGAGAGCGGCAATTTGCGCATCGAGCGCGGCGCGTTTGCGAGCGAGTTGGCGTTTCTTGGAGTGAATCTCCATCTGGCGGGAGACTTTTTCCGCTTTCGCACGCGCTTCCTGCGCCAGACGCATCGAGCCCGTCAGCACGCCTTCCGGGCCGACATAAACATCCCGCAAATCAATTCCATTGTCGCTAAGGATGAATTCACGGATTTGGTTTGAATGCGCCATGCCGCGTGATTTTAAAACGTAAAGGCCGCGATTACGCTCGCCGCCCAGTTCGATGTCCCGCAGCAAAAGCCACGTGTCCATGATGGAAGAAATCCCCACGTCGGTTTGTTCCAGGGATTTCATGTCCGGCGAGCTCAATGAAGTGAAGAAGGCGGTGATCTGCTGGCTCTTCAGAAAATCAACCAGCCGCAGGAGCATCGAGCGCACTTCATTCGTGGAACCCGAGTTGATCAGATTACTGATGGGGTCGATGACTACCACGCGCGGCTTGAAATCTCTGACTTGCTTGTGCATCACAGCGAGGTGGGTTTCCAGACCGTAAAGCGTGGGCCGCGACGCATGAAATTGAAGCAGCCCCTTTTTTACCCACGGCTCGATGTTCAAGCCAATGGAACGCATGTTGCGCGTGATTTGCTGCGGCGATTCTTCAAAGGCAAAATAAAGGCTGCGCTCGCCCCGGCGCGAGGCGGCATCCACCATATGCGCCGCGAAACTCGACTTGCCTGTGCCGGCCGTGCCCGAAATCAATACGCTGCTGCCGCGATAAAAGCCTTTGCCACCGAGCATCGCATCCAGCCGCGGAACACCGGTGGAAATGCGTTCGGTCGAAACATCGTGCGAAAGTCCGAGCGAGGAAATCGGCAAAACGCTGAAGCCATTCTCGTCGATGAGGAACGGGTATTCGTTGGTCGCATGGGTCGAGCCACGGTATTTCACGATCCGCAGCCGGCGCGTCGAAACCTGGTCGATAACCCGGTGATCCAGCAGGATCACGCAGTCCGAGACGTATTCCTCGAGGCCATTGCGTGTCAGGTTGCCTTCGCCTTTTTCACCGGTAATAATGGCCGTCACGCCCTTTTCCTTCAGCCAATTAAAAAGGCGGCGCAGTTCCGCGCGCAAAATGGCGGCATTGGTCAACCCGGAGAAAAGAGTTTCGATGGTATCCAACACCACGCGTTTGGCGCCAATGGCTTCAATCGCGTAATTGAGCCGGACGAAAATTCCCTCCAGGTCATACTCGCCGGTTTCCTGAATTTCGTTGCGTTCGACCCGCACATAATCGACAAATAATTTTTTCTTCGCGATCAGGTTGTCGATGTCGAAACCGAGAGAGCGCGCGTTCTTAATCACGTCTTCCGGCAGCTCCTCGAAGGTCATCAACACGCCCGGCTCGTTGAATTGCGTCGCGCCGCGGACAAGAAACTCAACCCCAAGCATGCTTTTGCCGCAGCCGGCGGAGCCGCACACGAGGGTGGGCCTGCCTTTGGGTAATCCGCCAGCGGTAATTTCATCGAGCCCGGTGATTCCTGTCGGCGATTTTGGAAGTAAACGGTTCCTGGAAGTGGTTTTTTTCCGACTCATATCATTGGTTGCAACTAAGAAAGAATTCTGCCGCGAGAACAAAAAAATGTCCCATGGGGCGTTCACCCCATAGGCAGTGAGGTCATTCATGCGTTTGGCGCGAAATCCCTTGGGGATTTCCCGTTGATGCCTCTAAGATGCGCGGCAATGTCTCACGCTGCATTCATGCGCCTGGCGCTCCGGCTCGCCCGCCGGGGTTACGGCGACACTTCGCCCAACCCGATGGTGGGCGCGGTCCTCGTGAAACGCGGGAAAATCATCGGGCGCGGCTGGCATCGGCGCGCTGGCTTGCCTCACGCGGAAATTGAAGCTCTTCGTGACGCACTGATGCGCAAACACGATCCGCGTGATGCCACCCTCTACGTAACGCTTGAACCATGTTCCACTCATGGCCGCACGCCGCCCTGCACGGAAGCGATCATCGCCGCAGGAATCAAATGCGTCGCAGTGGGGGCAATCGATCCGAATCCGCGGCACGCTGGGAAGGCATTTAAAATTTTAAAGCGCGGCGGGATTCCAGTGATCCACTGCGGCGATGGTAGGGCGCGTCACTCCGTGCGCGCCGCGGGTTTATCCGCTCCAAAACGGCGCGCATCCCGCCATGGCGGGACGCCCTACCAAAAAGTCGCCGACCAGTGCATCCACCTGAACGAGGCATTCAATCATTGGATCGTTCACCGCACGCCATTCGTCACCGTCAAAGCCGCAATGACGCTCGATGGAAAAATCGCGACCGCCTCCGGGGAATCCAAATGGATCACCGGCGAGCTATCGCGCGCATTCGCCATGAATCTGCGTCTGGGTGCGGATGCGATATTGGCGGGAGTGAATACGATCCTGGCGGACGACCCAAGCCTGACCGCCAGGAAGAGGATGGCCAATGGAAAATGGCGGGGAGTCAGGCCGATTCGGCGAATCGTTTTGGATTCGTTGGCGCGCACGCCGCTGAATGCGAAAGTGGTGACTGATGAATTTGCGGCACTCACAACCATCGTCGTGACTTCCACCGCACCAAAGAAAAACGTGGCAGCATTGGCCAG
>DASXHY010000517.1:0-2583 GCA_036488095.1 Verrucomicrobiia bacterium
TCACACTTTCCCGTCGTTTCTTTAATTTATCGGCTGCAAAAACGGCGGCATCGGGCAATCCAGCGCGTCGGCAATCGCGCGCAGAAGTTCGGCTTCCATTTCCTGGATCACGCCGTCCGCCGCGACCACCAGCGAGCACGCATTCAACACGTTCTTTTTAATCTGCGGCGCGGCCTGGTTGAGCCGATTCAGCGCCGCATCCACCTGCGGCAAATCGCACTGGTCGGACGCCACATAAACCAGCGGCGCCTGTGCGAACGAACTCAAAACTTGCGCGCCCTGCTGGAACGCCGCCTCGCATTGCGCCGCGTCATCCGAACCCACGTGCGCCAGCGCGGACAGCAGCACCGAACAATCCGGCACGAGCGGCTTGAGCGCGTAATATTGCACCACCATTTTGCGCGCGCCGTTGAATTGCGTATCGAGATGCCGGAGAACGATTTTTTGCAGCACATATTCGAACAAATCAATCTCGCCATCCGCCTCGATGAGCGCCTGAGTCGCTTTGCTGAACTGCTCGTATTGCGCCGGAGAAAGCTGGCGCAACCCCGATAGCGCCAGATCCACCAGCGGCAATTTTGCATTCGCCGCCACCGGCGCAACGTCCGGCAACAACCGCTCGGTTTCCGCCCGAACGGCGTCGGAAGTATTTTGCGCCAATAGATTCAATTGGTTCGCGCGCACGGCCGCGTCCGTGGAGAGCAGCAACCCATAAATTAACGCGGAGGCGCCCAACGCGTCACGAGCAGCATCGCGTAGCGCAGGCGGAAATGAATTCCGCAATTCCACCGCGTAATGCAAATGGCCCAGGTTCGGCGCGCCCAAATTCGGCATCACAGCCTGGAGGGCAATCGCCGCCGGCACGATCGGTGGAACCCCCGCGCGCCGGGCCGGAGTGTGCGTTTGTGCGGCGTAGGGAGATTCCTCCTCCGCCGCATAGCGCACGGGCGGAAATGTCCCATCGAACGTCGGATCGATTGCGCGAATGCGTTCCGCGAGCGGCGGATGTGTTGCGAGCAGGCCGAAGAGCGGCGCCGCCACGCCATTTCCAAAAAACATGTGCGACACCTCGTCTGCATGGGCGGCGCGGACGCGCGAACCGCCCTCGCCCAGCCCGCCGATTTTTTTCAATGCGCTGGTGATGCCGAGCGGGTTGCGCGTGAATTGCACCGCCGAAGCGTCCGCGAGAAACTCCCGCTGGCGGCTCACCGCCGCCTGGATCAATCGCCCGAAGAAAACCCCGACGTAACCCAATAGCAGCAACACCAGGCCAATCAGCGGCAGCGCATTCCGGTCGCGGCTGCTGCCGCTGCGCATTTGGAGCATGATGCGGCCGACAATCGCCAGGCAAAGAATCCCAAAAATAATTCCCAGCAACCGCAGATTCAGCCGCATGTCACCGTTCAAGATGTGGCTGAACTCGTGCGCAATCACGCCCTGCAATTCATCGCGGTTGAGCAACTTCATGCAGCCGCGCGTGACCGTCACTGTGGCATCGCTCGTTGTGTGGCCGGCAGCAAAAGCGTTGATGCCATCTTCATTGTCCATCACGTAGACCTGCGGCGCCGGCACGCCCGAGGCGAGCGCCATTTCCTCCACCACGTTCAATAATTTGCGCTCGTCGAGGTCCGTCGAGCTGGGATTGACGAGCCTGCCGCCCATCATCGAGGAAACCGCGCTGCCGCCCTGTGAAAGTTCCATCGTCTTGAAAATGCTCCCGATGCCAATCACTGACAGCGTCCCGATGGCGACGCCGCAAAAAAGATGCGGATCCCACAATTGCGCGTGATACGCCTCCACTTGCGTGTCGTCGGTGTAATTATAAATATAAGAACGGTGCCGGCTCCGATAGCGGGCTCCCGCCGTGGCATAAACTGTCGCCGCCACGAGATAAATCACCAGAATCAACAGCGCGACGCCCGTGACGAAATAAACGACCAGAAGCTTCGTATTCCGCCGCGCCTTTTCCTGTCGTTCGAAGAAGTCCATGGCTGATTATCCAGCACCTTTCTTTGCGAAAGGGTTTACAATTTGCAATTTGCCCTCAATCACCTGTCCGTCCTGCATGTCTTCCGAATAAAACCGCGCCGCTCCCGAATTCAGCGCGGCAGAAATGAGCAGACTATCCCAATAGGACAAACCATGCCGTTCGCGCAACAGCGACGCAGTCAGGAAAGTCTCTTCATTTAACAAAACGACCGTATGTTTCTGGAAAAAGGCCGCTACAAGCTCGCGGATTTCAGCTTCGGAAAAAGATGCTTTGCGTATCAGGTTTACACAAATTTCCGAAATGACTTGCGTGCTGACAATGATGCGTTGATTGGAAATCACCGCCTGCGCGATCGGAGTTTTATCGACTGACTGACCGCGAATGAACGCGTAGAGCCAGATGTTGGTGTCGACGAAGACGGGACCGTTATTCTGCGTCATAAATTTCAGCGCGAGACAAAGGCGCGAAATTTTTTACTAGCAGCGGTTGGGCAATCAGCCGATCGATCATCGTCATGCCATTGCCGGATTTGACCGCAGCCAAAGGGATTAATATCGCCACCGGTTTGGCCTCCGCGACGATGGTGATACTCT
>DASXHY010000519.1:0-4199 GCA_036488095.1 Verrucomicrobiia bacterium
ATATAGACCAATGTGCCGGCGGGGCTGTTGGTGAAGGCAACCAGACCGCCTTTGCACTCACTGCTGCTGACACTGAAGTGTTGGAGTCCTCCGGCCAAGCCGCCCATATTGTCCGCGTTCACGAGATAGAGGTTGCCATCCTTGCCGCCGGTCACGATCAAGCGTGTTCCGGGAATGAGCAAAACCGGGCAGCCTCCCAGGTCGACGTCATGGCCATTGAGGCTCCTCCAATTCGACGGAGTAAAGTAGGTCAAGACATTCAACGAACCGTTGAATCCAACAATGCTTTCGCCGTAATTTCCGCCGCCGGTGGAGGCATTGAAGTCACCATTGCCGGTGGCCAAATAGATGTTGGAGCCATCACCGACCAATCCGCCGCCCGACATCCAGATGCCACCTTTGGTGCCGGTGGGTGTGTCGTTCCACGCCAATACCTGGGCGAGGGTGGTGGCGTTGTAGCCAAACACGATTCCGTGATAAGTACCGCAGTCGTTGTGGGAAGACCATCCAATATAGACAATTCCGTTTTGGAGCAGGAGCGCGGGGCGTTGATTATTGAGCTTGGGATCAAAACCGGCGCCGGTGATCTCGACCGGGCTGCCAGATTTTTCCGCGCCCGTGGTGATGCTGAGAGCGTGCAGCCACTGATGATACGTGGCGTCCGGGTTCTTGACTTTGGCAACGACATACATCGTTTGCGCGGTAGTATCAATCGCAGGTGTTCCGATGATGCCAATTAGCGTAGCGATGTCGGTGGCCGAACACTGCACATCCGCCTGCGGAACTGGCGTTCCCAAATTGACACTCCAGTAGGCGTTCGTCACGGCAGCACTGTCGGCATCAAAGGCGTAAACATTATTCGCAGCAGTGCACACAAAGACTACATTATGCGTGCCTCCGCCGATGGTCAGGCCACTGACGATCAAAGGCTGGGGATATATGTCACCGGTGACAGGTTTTTCGAACAGGAGTCCGAATGAATTTGAATTGACGGTTTGAAGCGTCAAAGTTGTTTCGGAGGGAGTCAGGCCACTTCGACCATTATCGCCTTTGTCCGTGGGAATCGAAACGGCGGACTGAGCGTTATACACCAACGAGGCGAGCACCGGTATGAGGCAGAGTTTACTTCGGAGCATGTTTCCTTTCGTTCGAATTGAAATCCGGCCCAAAGGCAGGACTTCCGGGTTCGTTTGACGACTCATCATGAGTGGGGAATTCCCCGTGACCCTACAGCATATCCATCCAGGCGCGCCTCCCTCTTTCGGGTGGTAGGTTGAATTTTAAGATTTACTAATTACTGCGCATTAATCTCCGGAAAAGAGGAAATGTTTTGCCTTTCATTTCCTCAATGATATACGTGCTTTCAATCCTTCGTTATGCGCGCAAAATCTCTTTCGTGTTTGCTTCTGAGTATAGCCTTGCTCCAGTTCGGGTGTAAGACTCCGAGTCACGCGCCGTCCGCCTCCGCGCAACAAGCCCGTGCTGAATTGCAGAAAAGAAATATCCCATTCGATTCCGAAGACTTCGTGAGAATGGCCGGGAACGGAGAGCAGGAATCCGTGAAATTATTTCTTCAGGCGGGAGAAAATCCCGATGCGACGAACCGGCTTGGTTACACGGCACTCATATGGGCGTCTGGTCAGGGTCACAAGGAGATAGTGGATGCCCTGTTGGGCGCGGGCGCCGACGTGAATAAACGGGCGCGCGATGGGTCCACGGCGCTTTCCGCGGCGGCTTCCGAAGGACAGATAGTCACTGCCGGCCATTTGCTCTATTGCCGCGCCGATGTGAACGCGGGAAAAGATATTGGCCTGACTCCCTTGATTGCCGCAGTCAGGGAAAACCGAATGGAAATGGCCAATCTTCTTCTTTCGAACGGAGCAGATATCGAAGCTCGCGATCAGGACGGACGCACCGCGATTTTTTACGCGGCCTATAATTTCGCCAGCGACGATGCGAATGGGGCGAGCACGCCAATGGTCAACCTGCTCCTGACGCATGGGGCAAAAGTAAACGCAAAAGACAAAGAATCTTCCACTCCGCTCATGTGGGCTGCCGCCAAGGGGGAATCTGGTATTATTCACATCCTGACGGCAGCGGGTGCGGACATCCGCGCCACTGACAGTCGCGGTAAAACGGCTTTGCTGCGGGGAGTTGAAGGAGGGGCCGATCCGGCGGTGGCCAAAACTTTGGTCACGGAAGGCGCCCAAATCGACGCGCAAGATGCAGACGGCGAGACCGCGTTGATAAAAGCTTGCCGGCGAAAAAGCGCGGGAATGGCCTCTGCTCTTCTGGATATGGGAGCAAATCGCAATCTCCAAACGAAACAAGGCCAGACGGCGCTAATGGTGGCGGCGGCTTACGGGAACGCGTCGATCGCGGATCTATTGCTAAAGACTGGGGCCGATCCTTCCATCAAAAACAATAAGGGCCAAACCGCGCTGGATATCGCCCGCGAGGAACATACCACCGCGGTATTTGATCGGTTGAGTTCCGCGAATCGCTAATCCGAATTCGGATAAGAACCGAGGACTTTGACGTAGCTGCATTCCTGGGCCAATTGCTCGATGGCTTTGGCGACTTTGCGGTCTTCCTGGTGGCCGTCGCAATCGATGAAGAAAAAATATTCCCAGGCGCGGCGTTTGCTGGGGCGCGACTCGATCTTGGTGAGGTTGATGCGATTGCGGCGGAACGCGGCCAGCGCGTGATGCAACGCACCGACTTTGTCCGTGATGCTCATCATGAGGCTGGTGCGGTCGTTGCCGGTGGGCGGGCTGCATTTGCGGCCGAGGACGAGGAAACGCGTGGCATTCGCGGCGTTGTCCTGAATGTCCTGCTCGATCACGGGGAGGCCGTATTTTTCGGCGGCCAGAATGCCGGCGATGGCAGCGGCGTTTTTTTCCTTGGCGGCGAATTCCGCGGAGCGCGCGTTGGAGGAGGTCTCAATGATTTCCACGTGCGGCAAATTGTTCTGAATCCACGCGCGGCATTGCGCGAGGGATTGCGGGTGGACGTAAAGTTTTTTGATTTGCTTGCGCGGCGAGTTGCTGAGCAGACATTGCTGCACGGGCAAAATGATTTGCGCAACCACTTTCAAATCGCTGTCCACGAACATATCGAGGGTATGCGTGACGACGCCTTCGGTGGAATTCTCAACGGGCACCACGCCGTAATCCGCGCGGTTCTTGCTGACCTCGGCAAAGACGTCGCCGATGGTTTTCAACGGCGAGTAAAGCAGGCTGGAGCCGAATTTCCGGATGGCGGCCTGGTGCGTGAACGTGGCCTCCGGCCCGAAATAGGCGATGGTCATGGATTTTTCCAATGACAACGCGCTGGACATGATTTCGCGGTAGATGGCGCGGAGGGAGGCGTTGGTGATGGGGCCGTCGTTCTGCGAGCAGATGCGCTCGAGCACGGCGCGTTCGCGGTGCGGGGCGTAGATTTCCTCGCCGGCCTTGAGCTTGATTTCGCCAATCGCGAGGACGTGTTTGGTGCGCTCGTTCAGGAGTTTGACGATGTGGGCGTCCAGCTTGTCGATGGCCTTGCGATGTTCGGGAATGTTCACGGCGAAGGTAGAATGCAGAAGGAAGAGGGAAGAAGCAAATGCGCTTTCTCTATTCGCAAAACCGGCGCAAAACGGCATTCACAAATCCGAAGCGCGAGATTGAAACGGCTTTGTCCAATTCCCCTTGTTCCTCGACCTCTATCTTGTCAACGACGCCGCCGTATGTGGCTGAGTCCTTGTTCAAATCGGCCTTCCAGCCGTCCACGACTTCTTCCACTTTTTGCAATTGCGCTTTGTCCATCCAAATCCAACCGCATTCGCCGCACTTGTGCAGGATGATTCCGCTGGTGTCGCCGTAATTGAAATGCTCCATCTGAACATTCTGGCACACCGGGCAATTCAACTCGTCACGGTCGGCATTTTCCGCGGTGAGAATTTGTTTTTCCACCGCCGGCAGGGACGCGATTTCCTCGGGTGTGAATACCTCGTCGTGATGCTCAACGATTTTTTGGAGTTCACCGGCATGAAGCCACTCGCCTTTGCAATTGGAACAAACTTCGACAATCTGGCCGTCGTATTCGGTTGATTGAAGATCCGAGCCGCAGCGTGGGCATTTCATAAATCAAAGGTTAGGCGTCCGTCGTCACTGGCTGCAACACAAAATTGTTCAGGGCGATTCATACAAACGTACCAT
>DASXHY010000542.1:0-6021 GCA_036488095.1 Verrucomicrobiia bacterium
ACATGAAGTAAGGGTTCACCCCATTTGCGATGTTTTTTTCTTTTGCCAAAGTTCGCAGCGAATGAAGCAACTTAGTTTTTGGTTTCAGAAGAGTATCGCGGTATCGGTCCTTATTTCAATTCACGCGGGGGCGCAGGTGAATGTCCTGACGTATCACAATGATAACGGACGAACTGGCGCGAACCTGAGCGAGACCACGCTCACCCCCGACAACGTCAATCCAAACACGTTCGGCAAATTATTCAGTTATACCGTCGATGGCGACGTCTATGCGCAACCGCTCTACATGTCCGGTGTGAACATTTCCGGCCAGGGCGTTCACAACGCTGTCTTTGTCGCCACGGAGCACAATTCAGTCTATTGCTTTGACGCGGACAGCAACACTGGCGCGAACGGCGGAGTATTGTGGCAAGTGAATCTCGGTCCCTCGGCGCCCTGCCCCGTTAATGGTTTCCAGTTTCGAGCGATCACGGGCGAAGTCGGCATTACGGGAACGCCGGTCATCGATCCGGGCTCGCAAACCTTGTATGTGGATGCGTTTACTCAGGAAGGGACGAATTATATTCATCGGATTCATGCCTTGAATATCGCGGATGGATCGGAACAGCCGTTCAGCCCGGTGGTGGTTGCCGCTTCCGTCCATGGCAACGGCGCCGGCAGTAAAAACGGAGTATTGCCGTTTCAAGCCCGGCAGGAATTGCAGCGTTGCGCACTGACGCTGGCGGGCGGAGTTTTGTACGTTTGCTATGCGGGTTATACCGACATGTCGAATACCGACCCGTTCCATGGCTGGGTGCTCGGTTACAATGCGGCAAACCTCCAATTGCTGCCGAAATATGTATTTAATTCCACCCCGAACGGAAACACCGGCCAATTCGGATCCATCGCCGGCGAGGGCGGAATCTGGATGGGCGGGGGCGGCCCGGCGGCGGACAGCGCCAACAATTTGTATTTCTCCACGGGCGACGGAAATTTCACCGCCTACACCAACGGCACCGAATACGGCGACAGCATTATCAAGCTCTCGACCGGCGGCGGCCTTTCAGTGGCCGATTATTTTACGACCTTCAACCAGGCTAACGATCGCGTGAACGATTTTGATGTCGGAGCTGGCGGCGTGATGCTGCTTCCCGACCAACCTGGTACTTATCCGCATCTGATGGTGGCGGCTGGGAAAGCGCAAACGGCGTATTTCATGAATCGGGACATGATGACTACAGATGATGGGCACTATAACGCGGGCGGCAATTCGGACAATATCCTTCAGAGCATGCCGCTGGGCGGTGGCTCTTTCGATACTCCGGCTTACTTTAACGAGACGATTTATTACGTGGCGAGCAAGGATGTCATCCGCAGCTATGCCGTTTCTGGCGGCACATTGACTGCAGATCTGCCGCATACATTTGGTTCCAAGAATTTCAATTTTCCCGGGGCGACGCCCAGCATCTCCGCCAACGGCGACGCAAACGGGATTGTCTGGGCGATACAAAATGCACAACCCGCCGTGCTGCTGGCTTACAACGCGACTAATTTGGGCACCGAGCTTTACAGCAGCTCGCAAGCGCCCAGGCAGCGCGATCAATTGACGGGTGGCGTCAAGTTTGCCGTGCCGACAGTTGCGAACGGAAAGGTGTACGTGGGCAGCCAGGGTGCGCTGTCAGTTTTTGGCCTGCTCAGTTCCGGCCCGGCGGGAGCGTGGACGCCGATCAGCGCGAGCTACAGCGGATTATTCTCCGAGTCGAGCGGCGTCGAAGTCGGCAAATCCGGCATGGTTAACATCCAAACCAGCAAGCGCGGCAGTTATTCCGGCAAGCTGCTGCTGGCCGGGAAGAGTTATTCGTTCCGCGGCAAGCTGGATTCCAGCGGCGCGGGTTCATCGTCGATCTCTTCGAAAACCGCGGGCGTCATCAGCGTGGGATTGCAGGTGAATACGAACGACAACAGCGCCATCAACGGAATGGTCAGCGGCGATTCGTGGGTTGCGGATCTGACGGCCTATCGCGACGTGTTTGATAAGCGCTCGAACCCCGCGCCTTTCGCGGGAAAGTATAGCGTCACCTTCCCCGGGCCGGGCGACAATGACCCGACCCATCCGCAAAATGACGGCACCGGCACGGCCACGGTCAATACGTCCGGACAAGTCAAATTCAAAGGCGTGCTCGGCGACGGCACTCGCGTGAGCCAATCTACGACTGTCTCGGCGGATGGCAGTTGGCCGTTCTACGTGTCGTTGTACAAGGGTGGCGGGGAGATAATGGGGTGGCTCAACTTCGATAGTTCCACGGTTGGCGGCCAGACGACCTGGATTAAATTGCCGGACGCTCGCAGCAAGAATTTTCCCGGCGGATTCGAGCTCAATCCGACCGCAACCGGGTCCGCGCAATAGCGGTTTGGGGCAAGCGCATTAGCAGACCGCGGACTAGAGAATTCACCCCAGTTGAATTTCGTGTACTCACCGGCGAAAATCGGTCGCATGTTCCCGTTTAAATTTCTGCTCGGCGCGTGCGTGCTTGCAGCGGCGGGTGTGTGTCTGCCCGACAGCGCCCGCGCGCAAACCAATGTTCTCACCTTTCACAACGACAATGCCCGCACCGGGGCGAACCTCAACGAAACCATCCTCACGCCGTCCAATGTCAAGTCGGCCACCTTCGGCAAGCTCTTTACTTACGCAGTCGATGGATACGTTTACGCGCAGCCGCTTTATGTCTCCGGGTTGAACATCGCCGGCCAGGGCGTTCACAACGCGGTCTTTGTCGCCACGGAGCACAACTCGGTCTATTGCTTTGACGCGGACAGCAATAGCGGCACGAACGGCGGGATATTATGGCAGGTGAATCTCGGTCCGTCGGCGCCCTGCCCGGTGAATGGATTCCAGTTTCGAGCGATCACGAACGAAGTCGGCATCACGGGGACGCCGGTGATTGATCCGGTTTCGCAAACGTTGTATGTGGATACGTTCACAACGGACGGAGTAAATTATTATCACAACATTCATGCGCTGAACATCGCGGACGGTTCGGAAAGATCGTTCAGCCCGGTTGTGGTCAATGTCTCCATTCCGGGGAACGGCGTGGGCAGCAGCGGCGGAGTGCTTCCGTTCCAAGCGATCCAGGAGCTTCAACGGTCCGCCTTGACGCTCGCGGGAAACATCCTCTACGTGGTTTACGCCGGCTATACGGACACACCGACTACCAATCCGTTCCACGGCTGGATCATCGCTTTCAATCCCGCCAACCTTCAGATCTTGTCTGACCACATCTTTAATGCGACCCCGAACGGCACCACCGGCCAATTCGGCGCCAACGCCGGCGGCGGCGGAATATGGATGGGCGACAGCGGACTCGCCGTGGACTCCGACACTAATTTGTATTTCTCGACCGGCGACGGAAATTTCAACGCCTATTCCGGCGGGACAGAATACGGCGACAGCGTCATCAAACTTTCGACCGCCAACGGCTTTTCAGTCGCGGATTATTTCACTTCCTGGAACCAGAATTACTATCGTCTGAACGATCTCGACATCGCCTCCGGTGGCGTCATGCTCCTTCCCGATCAGCCCGGGCCTTATCCACACCTGATGATTGCCGGTGGAAAACCGCAGTACGCTTATTTCTTAAATCGCGACCAGATGACCACGGACAACCAGCATTATAATTCTGGCGGATCTTCGGATAACATTCTGCAGACCATGTCGCTCGGCGGCCCGTCGTTCAGCGCGCCAGCTTATTACAATGGGCTGATTTATTACATTGGAGCCCACGACGCCATCAGAGGCTATATCGTTTCAAACGGCACGCTCATTCCGGACCAACCCGGCACGTTTGGTTCCCGAATATTCGCCTTTCCCGGCGCGTCTCCCAGCATCTCCGCGAACGGGGCGACCAACGGAATTGCCTGGGCACTGCAAAACACAAATCCCGCCGTGCTCGTGGCCTGGAATGCCACGAATCTTTCTACAGAAATTTACAATAGCTCCCAAGCCGGGACTCGCGACCAATTTGGCGCCCCCGTGAAGTTCACTCTTCCGACCATCGCGAACGGCAAGGTTTACGTCACCGCGCAGTACGCGATTTCGGTGTTTGGGCTGCTGGGTGGCGGATTGCAATTCAGTTCCTCCAATTACACAGCACAGCAAAATGCCACCACCGCCACGATCACCGTCGATCGCGTGAGCGGCAGCACGGGCGCGGTGCAGGTTGGCTATGCGACCACCAGCGGCGGCACCGCGGTTCCGGGGCAGGATTACGTCGCAACTTCCGGCACCCTGAGTTGGACCGCTGGTGACACCGCTTCAAAAACTTTCAACGTAACGATTCTCAACAACCAACAGGTGACAACGAACCGGACTGTTTTTCTTACGTTGAGCAATGCAACGGGCGCCGCTTATTTAATGGCGCAATCCAATTCCGTCCTGACCATTGCCCCGGCCCCTTCTGCGTACAGCGTTTGGAAAACCGCACACTTTGGCGCGAACGCCGATGATCCGAACATCGCCGGCGATCTCGCCGATCCCGATCATGACGGCATTCCGAACGTTCTCGAATTCGCGTTTGGCTCGGACCCGAATTCACCCGACGCAACCCCGCCGCTGGCCGGTGCCATTGCCGCGAATCTTTTTCAACTTCAATTCGACCGCAATACTTCCGCGACCGATTTAACCTACGCCGTGCAAGGCACGCCATTGCTCAATAGCACCTGGAGCAACGTGATGACCTTCATGCCGGGCGGCGGTTGGGTCACGAACACGCCGGGTTCGACGGTTACGGAATCCGCGCCGTCAGGCTCGCCTCCCGACCAGCGCGTCCGGGTGACCATTACCGACCCGACCGATGTCACGAGCACCAATCGGTACTTCCAATTGAAAGTGACGCAGTAGAGCGTTTTAAATAAAACTGTAGCCGTTTATTCGCTGCGGGCGCCAGGACTGTCGGAATCCATTAAGAGCCTATAACTCTTATTTTTATCTTGATAAAAAAACACGAGCCTCCCTATTTGCGCGACAGCAAATAGGGAGGCTCGTGTTTAATATTTGGCATGTCGTTTTGTCGATAGAAATCTTTGAAGGATCAGGTTTGCCCTAATGGCTCCAGCCTTCGGTAACATGTTGCCGTGAGTCAACACGGTTCGAGGGTGAAAGCGGCTACAGTATTTTTGACAATGCTCTAGCGCCAAAAAGGAGTGGACAAAACCGGAGGGCGGGTATTGAATCGCCTTGCCGTTCAAAGTGTATTTGAACGGCTGAAAACCTGCATCCCGTCCTGCCTTCCTCACAGAGCAAGGTGCAAGGAAGTAAATTCCGTGGCGTGTCCCTGGTCCTGCTGTACTGATTTTCGGTCCCGCCATGGTTCGTTGAATCCAAACCAAAACCTGCGCCCGCGAAAAGCGGAGCGATGTGAACTATGAATGCGCGGTCAACCCCATTATTTCCTCACGGCTTTCCACCATCCATCTCCGTCTCTCAGGCGATTCGCGGGCTGAATTCAAAACTTAGCCATGAAAATCCTGCTCAAACTCCTGAATCGCGCCGGCGACCTCGCCGATGTTCAACCCGTCATCGCCCTGTTTCTTGCCGGCGCTTTAATCGCCGTCTTTCTCACTTCGATCCTCCGTGATTCATCATCCGCCGAATCGAATCCCAATCCGAGCCTGCTCTGGACACTTTATCATCAGTCCCGGCGAATGCTCCGGGCGCTGACGTTGATTTTTGTCCTCGCGGCCGCTCTTTCATTGTTGCGCATCTATTTGCACCAGACTCTCGCAGCCTTTGAAGGGGAGCACGGGCGAATCACGCAGGCAAATTACAACGCCGTTCAGACGATTTGGGGCGCCGAGCAAACGCAAGGCGATCTCTCGATGTTGATGTATTACGAGGAAGAAGTGACCGAACGCATTGAATCGGAGGACCTGACCAAACCGGCGGTGTTGCGCAAGAAAATTGTCCGGCATGAAATCACTTCCAATCCGTTTCTTTCCGCGCGTCACGAAGTGACGTTGCGTCAAAATCCCCGCAAGAAAGGGTCG
>DASXHY010000333.1:0-6663 GCA_036488095.1 Verrucomicrobiia bacterium
CTGGGAATCTTTTCTGCTGCGCGCGCCAATCGTTGGCCCGCTGACGGCGCAATTTGCCATGGCGCGCTTTTGCCGGATGCTCGGCACGCTCCTCGGCGCCGGCGTCCCGCTCATTCACGGTTTGAATGTCGCCCGCAAATCCATCGGCAACCAGGTCCTGGTGGACGCGGTGGGCCGTTCCATCGAAGGCGTGCAGCAGGGCGGGCGGCTTGGCCAGAGTTTGGCGGATTGCAAAGATCTTTTTCCCGGCTCGGTGCTGGAAATGATTTCCGTCGCGGAAGAAAGCGGACGGCTGGATGTCGAATTGGTCCGCATCGCCAACGTGACGGAAGTGGATTTGGATCGCCACCTGAAAACCGCCGTCGCCTTTGCCGAGCCCCTGATGCTCTTTTTAATCGCCGGATTCATCGGAATTATTTTCATCGGCATGTTGTTGCCGGTGCTCACCATGAGCCAAAACATCAAATGAGTCAGTACACATGAAAATCAACAACCATCCAACCATTACGGAAAACAAAAAACGAAATCGCGGGTTCACCCTCGTGGAAATGCTGCTGGTCGTCGCGATCATCGGCATTCTCGCGGCGCTGGTTATCCCGAGAATCGCCGGCACGAGCGACACCGCGCGCAAGACGGCCGCGATGGCGGACATCAAGGGCGGCATTAAGACCGCGCTCGATCGTTACGAAGTCGAAAACGGCGTTTACCCCAGGAGCCTTCAGGACCTGGTCACGCGCCCGAATGACGCCAAAAACTGGACCGGCCCATATCTCGACGAGATTCCCAAGGACCCGTGGCAACAACCTTATGTCTACGTTTATCCCGGCCGCAATAATCCGAACGGCTATGATTTGTATTCGATCGGTCCCGACGGCCAGGACGGCACCGCGGACGATATCGGCAACTGGACCAAATGATATTACAGCGACCCAAAAGTGGCGAGTGGCGAGTGGCGCGTGACGAACCTGCGGGCGCATCTTGCGTTTCGGGGAGCGCACGCGTCCCGCGTGCTGTTTTTGGCGTCTCGCCAAAAACATTCGTCCAAACCATCTTCCACCGAATCGCAAAAAAAACGGCGATCAAACCCATGCCGAATACCGAATGTCGAATGGACAATTCACGCCATTCGTCATTCGCCTGCCTTGCCGAAGCTTCTGAGCGTAGGCAGGTCATTCGTCATTCGCAGGTTACCCGTCAATCCCGCCGCAGTGCGTTCACATTGATCGAGTTGATCCTG
This sequence comes from Verrucomicrobiia bacterium, assembly GCA_036488095.1. Taxonomy (GTDB): domain Bacteria; phylum Verrucomicrobiota; class Verrucomicrobiia; order Limisphaerales; family DASXHY01; genus DASXHY01. Next base: position 1,238 of record DASXHY010000333.1, read on the forward strand.
ATCCTGGCCGTACTGATCATCGCGGTTTCATTTGTGGCGCCGCATCTGTCAGGATTTTTTCGCGGGCGCACCTTGAAATCAGAGGGGCAGCAGATCGTCGCCCTCATGCATCAGGGACAAAGCCGCGCGGTCTCCGCCGGCGTGCCGATGGTGTTGTGGTTTGATGCGAAAGAGCAAAAGTACGGCCTCGAAGAAGAGCCCGGTTACAACGACAAAGATCCGGACGCGGTCGAGTTCAAGCTAAATGAAAATTTGCAAATCGAAGTTCCGGATAGCGACTCGAGCGTCTCCGCGCCCGGCAGCACCAGCGCCGATCCCGCGCGTGATGGCCTGCCGCAAATCACTTTCCTGTCGGACGGCACGATTGCTGAAACCAGTCCGCAGACCGTCAAAATCGTGGACCACGACGCCAATGCGACGCTTTCGCTGACCCAGACGCGCGACCGCAACCAGTATGAAATTGCGACCACAAACCAATAGTGCGCGCTGGCAAAGCAGGGCGCAGCCGCTAATGCCGAATGCCGAATGCCGAATGGAGACACGCCATTCGTCATTCGTCATTCGTCATTCAAAACGCACCGCCGCGTTCACCCTTGCAGAAGCGCTGGCCGCATTGGTCTTCATGGCCATCGTCATCCCGGTCGTCGTGGAAGCGTTGCACGTGGCCAGCCAGGCCGGTGAAGTTGCCCAGCGCAAGAGTGAAGCGGCACGGGTGGCTGAAAGAGTTTTGAACGAAAGCATCGTCACCACCAACTGGGACCAATCCTCCCAAAGTGGCACGGTCGAGGACGGTCAGCGGGAATTCAATTGGACATTGCAAAACGAGCCGTGGAACCAGGACCCGATCCGTTTGTTGACCGTGCAGGTGAAATACACCGTGCAGGGAAAAGATTATTCGGTGCAACTGAGCACCCTCGCCGACGGCTCTTTTTCAACTTCGATGACCAATAATACCCAATAGCTGCGCGATGAAATTGACGTTCCATAAGAAAATGACGAATGCTGAATGCCGAATGGAGAAGTCGCACCATTCGTCATTCGTCATTCGTCATTTGCAAGCGGGCCGTCGCAGTCCAGGACGTAAGGCGTTATTCAGCTCCACTCACCCGGCGCCGGCGTCTTGGACTGCGGCGGCAGGCTTCACGCTCGTCGAAGTGCTGCTCGCGCTGGGGATCTGCGCCATCGTGCTCGTGGTGATCACTTCGGTTTTTGCCGGCGCATTGCGCTTGCAGGAACATGCCTCGGCGAACCTGGAGCAATCGCTGCCCATCGAACGCGCGATGAATTTATTGCGCCGCGATTTGAAAAACGCGGTTCCTCCCGGCGGCATGTTGGCCGGCCCGATGCAAAGCGGTTCCCTCGAGGGCGGCGTGGACGCCAGCGACGGGATTCAGATTTATACGACCACCGGCCTGATCACGCCCACCGCGCCCTGGGGCGAAATCCAGATGGTCACCTACGGATTGCAATCGCCGACCGATTCCTCGGCCAACTCAGGCAAGGACCTCGTCCGCACCGTCACGCGCAACCTGCTTTCGACCACCACCGCGGACGAGGACGATCAATTCCTTGTCGGCGGCGTGCAGAGCATGAGCTTCTCCTATTTCGACGGCCAAAACTGGCTCGATACCTGGGACGATACCACGGAGACCAATTTGCCGGTCGCCGTGCGCGTGAGCCTGCAACTCGTCCCGAAAGATGCGACTCAAACCGCGCCCGCGCCGATCCAGTTATTGGTGCCGCTCATGGCGCAAGTGTACACGAACGAACTGGATAATTCGGACAGCGACACCAACAGCGCGACCGGAGGGGGTCAATGAGAGTCCAACTCCGACCTCTGACCTCTGACCTCCGACCTCCGACCTCGGATCGCGGTTCCGTGCTCATCATCGTCCTCTGGATCGCGTTGGGCCTCGTCACGCTCACGCTGTATTTCGCCAACTCCAGTTCGTTCGAATTGCAGGCCGCCGATAACCGCACCTCCGGCCTCGAGGCGGAGCAGGCGATCGATGGCGCGGCGCGTTACGTGACTTTTGTGCTCGCGAATTACGCGACCAACGGCACGATGCCCGACCAAACCTATTATCAAACTACCGCGGTTGCGGTGGGCGACGCGCATTTCTGGCTGATTGGACGCGATACGAACAGTCCTCCCATCAATCCCGACCAGGTCGTGTTCGGTCTCACCGACGAAAATTCAAAACTCAATATCAACACGGCCACGCTCGGCATGATTTCCTCATTGCCGAATATCGATCCCGATTTTGCGGCGAACATCATCAGTTGGCGCACGAACGATACGTCATCAGGCGGTGTCGGCCCGGAGGAATACGCGATGCTAAGCCCGCCGTACGCGCCCAAACAGCAGCCTTTTGAGACAACGGATGAATTGCGCCTCGTTTACGGCGCGGACATGGACACGCTCGTCGGCGAAGACCCGAATCGCAACGGCGCTCTCGATCCGGGTGAAATCGACGCCAACCGCAACAGCCAATCTGACCCGGGCCTGTTGGAATACGTGACCGTTTACAGCCGCGAACCCAACACCAACTACAATGGCTCCGCGCTCATCAACGTGCGCACTCTCACTCCGGCGGTTACGAATCAATTAAAGGGCCTCTTTTCAACCAATTTCACGGCGGACGTCGCCGCCACCCTCACGCGCGGGTTGAGATCCGCCAACGGAAACAATGTCAGTCCGTTGGTATTCGGCTTGAAAATCGGAATGACTTCGGACCAGTTCGCGCTGGTCGCCGACCATCTCACCACGGTTGACACCACCAACGCGTATATCCAAGGCCGCATCAACATCAACACCGCGAACCCGGCAGTGCTGTATTGCCTTCCCGGCCTCAGCAATTACGTGAGCCAGATTGTTTCTTATCGGCAATCCAATCCCGACAAACTAACGTCCATCGCGTGGATCATCGACGCCGTTGGGTTGACCGGCAACGATGCCACGCAGCTCGCGAATCAAATCGGCAATCGCATCACCACCAAGAGCTACCAGTTCATGGCCGATGTGGCGGGGGTGGGACCGTTCGGGCGCGGCTACCGGCGCGTGCGGTTTATTTTCGATACGGCGGAAGGCACGCCGCGGATTATTTATCGCCGCGATATGACGCACCTCGGCTGGGCGCTCGGCAAAAATGTCCGGCAGGCCGTGCTGGCAAAAAATACGCAATCATGATTGACCTGAAAAAATTGCCCGGATTCAAACGGCAACGCCCCTCCACGGTGCTGTCGCTCGCGCTCGACGGCAGCCGGTTGGACGGCGTCGTGCTGCGGCGCACCAACGGCTCCGTGCAGTTGCTGCAATCCTTTTCCGCGACACTGTCGCTGGATCCGTTGACCGCGGACGCCGAACTCGTCGGGCGCGAAATCCGAAATCATCTCGATCTGGCGGAGGTGCGCGAACGGAATTGCATCGTTTGCCTGCCGCTGAAGTGGGCCATGACCACGCACACGGAAATCCCGGATTTGCCGGAAGCCGATGTGCCCGGATTTTTGCAGATTGAAGCCGAGCGCGGTTTTCATTCGGACGCCGAATCGCTGTATTTCGCCAGTTCGCGTTATTCGGTGGCCGGCAAACAACACGCGGCGTTGGTCGGCGTGCCGCGTAATCACGTTGTCGCGCTGGAGAAAGTGTTGCGCGCCGCGAAGCTCAAGCCGCTGAGTTTTTCGCTCGGCATGACCGCCCTCCAGTCTCCCGCCGCGGAAAAATCCAATTGCGTGCTCGCGCTGGTGGTGGGCGAGGGCAATGTGGGGCTGCAAATCACCTGCGGCGGAGGCATCGCCGCCCTGCGCGCGCTCGAGGGCGCGATCGAACTGGAAGGTGGCCGGCGCGTGTTGCACGCGGACGTGGTCGTGCGCGAGGCGCGCATCACGCTCGGCCAATTGCCCGCCGACTTGCGCGAGAAAGTCCGCACGGTGCGCATTTTCGGCCCGCGCGATTTTGCCCAGCAACTGGCCGACGAACTCGAACTGCGGCTGGAGCAAATGTCCCTCAAAGTCGAGGTGGTCCGCAATTACGCGCCCGGCGAATTCGGTGTTCAATTTCCGCCCGAAACGCCGGTCTCGCCCGCGTTCAGTTTTGCGGCGCAATTTCTGACCGGCCAAAACACGTTCGTCGAATTTCTGCCGCCGCACGTTCCGGCGTGGCAGCAACTCGCCGCCAAATACGGCACTGGCAAGGCCCGCAAGGCCATTGGCGCGGCCATCGCCGTCCTGGTCATCCTGCTCGGAGCGTTTTTGTATCAGGAAGTGCAGCTTGTTCATTGGCAATCCCGTTGGAACCAGATTTCCGGCGAAGTGGGGGAACTCAAAGGCATCGAGGCCAAGATTCACCAATATCGCCCGTGGACGGATGATTCGGTGCGCGGGCTGACGATTTTGAAGGAGATCACGCTGGCATTTCCGGAAGACGGCGCGGTCACGGCCAAAAATCTGGAGATTCGCGACCTCAGCACCGTCATTTGCTCGGGGACGGCGCGCAGTTTGCCATCCTTGTTCACGGTCCAGGGCCAGTTACAAAAAACCGCCGGAATTTTCGGCGTCAAAGTCACGCAGGTGCGCGGCCATTCGCCCGCGCTTCAATTCACCATGGACATTCAATGCAGCCCAGGAGGTTCCAGTGCAAATTAAGGACCGCCAGAAATTTCTCACCGTGCTGACCATCGCGGCCGTGGCGTTGCTGGCCATCGATAAAATCATCAGCCCGCCGCTCACGAAACTTTGGAACTCGCGCGCGGCGCGCATCACGCAATTGCGGAACGACGTCAACGATGGCGAGAAGCTGCGACGCAGCAATGTCGCGATTCGCCACGTGTGGGCGCTAATGCAGGCGAGCACGCTCACGAACAACACCACGCTGGCCGAGCAGCAATTATTCACCGGCCTCAACCGCTGGTCGCAATTGAGCGGCATCACGATTAACACCGTCACGCCCCAGTGGAAACAGGGCTCCGACCCGGCCTACAAAACCATCGAATGCCGCGTGGACGCCTCCGGCAGCATCGACCGCGTGAGCCAGTTCCTGTATGACCTCGAAAAGGATCCAATGGCTTTGAAACTGGAATCCGTGGAATTATCGTCGCGCGACAACACCGGCATGCAACTCGCCTTGGGCGTGCAGATCAGCGGGTTGGTGCTGACCCCGAATGAAAAGCCGAAATGATTTTCATGAGTATCCAACCACTAATACTGGAAAGCGGGAGGCAGACTTGCTCTGTAGAAAAGATCCGAACCGCCTTCCCCCTCTCCATCAGCCGGAACGGCGCCGTTGAATTTTTGGGGAGCGCGCGCGCCTCGCGCCGAACACAAGCGGCGTGGGAAGTTGCTGAACGGCGGAACGATTTCATGCCTCGAAGTGAGCCGCGAGGGCGCGTCTCACTGCGCCCGAGGCGGGCGCGCTCCCCGTTGAGGAC
>DASXHY010000601.1:0-1572 GCA_036488095.1 Verrucomicrobiia bacterium
GGGATCGATGGTGACGTTCATATCGAGAAAATCCACCTTTAACGAGGTGAGCCGCGAGCGCGCCGCCAGCGCTACCTGGAGCACTTCATCGCGCCCGTGCATCGAAATCGAATCGTAACCGGCCACATTCAGGTCCACGTCGACATCGGTGGTGAAAAAGTCGGCGGCTTTTTGCGCGTCATAAGCCCGGCCCAACACGCCGCCGCTTGAGCTGAATGAAATGGCATTCGCCAGCGCGTTCAGGCGGGAGCGGATGACCTTTTCCGGGCTGGGATGCAGGACCGTCCAAAGCCAAATGGCGATGCCGATGAGAGCGATTGCAGCAACGATAGGAACAGCCCGTTTCATAAAACGATTTTGCCCATGATACGGTCGCGATCAATCCATCCGCGATCGGAATTCAGCCGGTTATCGCCGATGACATAATATTGGTTGGGGCCGAGTTTTACCGGGTCGAGATACGGCGCCGGAGCGCGAAGTTTCAGGTACGGTTCCTTGATGGCTACCCCGTTCACCAAAAGATGGCCGTGGTCGAACGCCACTGTTTCGCCGGGCAGGCCCACGATGCGTTTCATGAGCATCACACTCGGGCCGGCCATGCGGATCCCGACGACATCGCCGCGCTGCGGGTCGGAGTGACGGTAGGAGAGGCGGTTGACGAAATTAATTCCGCGGTCGTGATAGGTGGGAAACATGCTGTTCCCCTCGATGCGCACCGGCAGCACGAGCACCTTAAAAACGAAGAATTTGAAAAAAAGGAAACAAAAAACGGCGAGAACAGTCGCACGAATGAGCGTGCGTTTGGGGTTCCGCCCAATCAACACAACGCGCATCCAGCCCGGCAGTCGGGCAGCGGTGGCTCCGGTTTCCATGTTATTCATTCAACGCCGCAATCCTGATAAGTTTCTCCTTACTTGCCGTTTCATCAAGCACAGAGTTGCCGCTGATTCGGGATTTCGCCTTGTTTCCCGCAAAATTCAGGCGTAGAGAATCTTATGCCAATTTACCTGCCTCCCATTTCGCGCCGGGGTTTTTTGCGCCGGACCCTGGCCGCCGCGGCGGGACTCGCTTTGGGACCCGGCCTGTTTGCGGCGGAGAAACCGGCGGACGAGAATTTCTGGGCTTTGTTTTCCGACCCGCATATCGCCGCCGACCGCGCGCTGATCCATCTCAACGTCAACATGGCCGATCACTTCGGACGCGTGGTCGGGGAAGTCGCGGCGCTGCCGACGCGTCCGGCGGGCGTTTTCGTCAATGGCGATTGCGCTTACAACGATGGAGAAAAGGCGGATTACGGAACATTTGCGAAACTGTTGAAGCCGTTGCGCACCGGAAACGTGCCGATTCATCTTACGCTGGGCAATCACGATAATCGCGAGCGTTTCTGGGACGCTTTGAAAACGGAAAAAGCGCTCAAACGCCCAGTGGCGGACAAGCAAACTTTGATGCTGGCCACGCAGCAGGTGAATTGGTTCGTGCTCGATTCGCTGGATCAAACGCTTTCAACGCCGGGCTTGTTGGGCCGGGAGCAATTGGATTGGCTGGCGCGGATGCTCGACGCGAATCCCGATA
>DASXHY010000337.1:0-4429 GCA_036488095.1 Verrucomicrobiia bacterium
CGCCGGAAAACCCATTCACAATAAGGCTGCGCCCGCTCATGTTGAGCGTGCACGGATTGCTCACGATGAGATTTCCTTTGCCGGCACCCCACGGGAGAATGAGGCTGGCGCCCAAATTCACGGTCCCCCCCGCAAAGGTCGTGTCTCCGCTGTACGACAACTCGTTCACGGTCACCGACAAACTAAAGAGTCCGGACCCAACTTTTGTGAATCCCACCTTGCCGCCGGTTCCAAGATTGTCCCGAACAACGCCCCTCCAGGTGAATCCATTCCCGTCGCCGTTGCCGACCGTCAAAGTATTGGTCGAACCAGGGACGCTATTGATGATTGTGGGGGGAAGGGAATTCGCATTTGAGGAGCCGGAGATAAATTGATTGGCAATCACGTTGAAACCATTCAAATCAAAAATGGCATTCGTGTTTCCTGCCGTATTCGCCAGCCAATTCACGCGGAGATTGCCAACGTTATCGCCGCTGAACTGACTGAGCGGAATGGCGGAGGCATTGTTCGCTTTCACCGTGCCGCTATTGATCTGCAACTGGCCGGCGAAACTGTTCGAGGCGGACAAAATCACCGTCCCCGGCCCCACAACCGTAATCGCACCCACACCCGAAATCGGCGCCTGCACGTCAAGCGTTGAAGTGAGCGTGACGCCGCCGTTAAGAAATGAGTCCGCCCGCAGCAGGTTGGTCGCGTTGAGATTTCCCGCGATGGTGGCCGCATCCGGGATCGCGCCGGTCCCCGCATTTTGAAGTGTTCCGCCATCCAGCACCCCGTTAGCAACGGTGAGAATGCCCGAACCGTTGATTGCCAGAAAACCATTGGTGTCAATTGAAAGCGAATCTCCCGCGAAAATATAGCTGTTCGCATCAGCTGGCGTCCGCAGCGTGAAATTTGTCGTGAAATACTGGTTGCCGGGCGCCGGCGCGAGGCCGCTGTCCCAGTTGCCGGGAGCGTTAAAGGAGGATGTGGCGGCCGCGTCGAAATTGGTTAGCGTGACGACCTGGGCGGATGCGCTCATCGTTCCACACACCGTGACTAGAGCGGCGAGCAGCCTGGGAAGTAACTTACAGGCGGTTGTTTGTGATTGAGGTTTCATGATGTTGATTTGGGGTGGTTTTCAGCATTGAGGTGTCGCGGCTACCAGGTCCCGGAAAATCCTACCGGCCGCGTGCCGGTATGCCCGTCGTAGTAAACGAAATTTCGCTGATTCATGTGGGACGGTTTTTTCGGAAGTTGAACATCCGATGGATTGGCCACCTGGTCGGCGTCCGCGAGCATCCAAACGTCCGTCAACGGTTGCTGCACCTGGATCTCGGATGTTTTGTGCGGGCCCTGTTGCGTTGGCGGATTGGGATAACCGAACGCCGCGAAGCCAGGAGGATTCGGCGCATTGGTCAGATGATTGCCGCCTTTGGTGGACTGAGTCACCACATAGCAATAACCGGTTGTCGTAAGCATGACCGGGTCGCCGGGGTTGAGGGCGAGATAGCCGGGGCAGGCCAGGGTATTGGCGACGTTCGTTTGTCCCGCTACGGGATCGTGCAAGCCGAGATAGTTGCCGATGTAAGTAACCAGATCGTTTACGTTCCCGTTCTGGTGATAGGAGGCCCTCACGCCGCCGTTCAATCCCCAATTTCCCTGAACGCCCGGTTCTCCGGGCGGCAAAAAGTCGTTGTTGTCGTCGGCAAACATCTTAACTGCCAGTGCGTCCTGACGGAGATTGGATGTGCAGGCAATCTGGTTCGCCTTACGTTTGGCTTTCGCCAAAGCCGGCAAAATCATCGCCGCGAGGATTGCGATAATCGCGATGACGACGAGCAATTCGATCAGGGTAAAACCCCGGCAGCGCCGCGGAAACCGAAACAGGTCGGACGATGTCATATTAAGTGCACCGTGAGGCCTCACACACGGGGTCCGCGCGTTAAAGCAATCAGGCTTGCCCTTAATTTGAATATCCCGTGAGGAAAAATGAACTACCCAAAGCGGTAGGTTTCGCTTTACGGCGTCTTGCCGCCCGAAACGTCTCGCGTACCCACAAACTTCGCCACCGCTTCCGTGCGCGAGCGGACGTGCAGCTTCTCGTATATCTGCTTCAAATGGTACCGGACCGTGTCGCCCGAAATCGAAAGGCTCTGGGCAATTTCCTTGTTGCCAAACCCTTGTGACAATAGTTCGAGCACCTCATTTTCGCGCCGGGTCAGGTTCGATACTGCCGGAGAAACTTCGGCCGGTTCCTTGAAGGCCTCGACCACTTTGCGCGCAATTTCCCGCGTCATTGGCGCTCCGCCCTGGCGAACTTCCGTTATGGCTTCCAATATTTTTTCCGGCGGCGAGCGCTTCAGCAGATAACCCGACGCGCCGGCCCGCAACGCTTTAAAAATCGTATCAATGTCGGTATAGACCGTAATCATGATTACCTGCACGGCCGGCATGATTTGCTTGAGACGCAAGGTGCATTCGATTCCCGATCGATTCGGCAAGTGAATATCCATGAGCACGACGTCCGGAGCCTGCCGCGGAATCACCTGCAACGCGTCCTCGGCGCTCCCGCAGGCGCAAACACAGCTAAAACCGGGGGAGTCATTCAGCATCAGTTCGAGACTGCGCCGCACGCCGGCATTGTCTTCCACCACGGCAACGGAAATCATAAGAATTTTTGAAAATGCTTTTTCACGGCGCGCTCATTTTTGCCAGCGACATTGATAACCGCACGGTAGTCCCGCTCCCCGGGCTGCTCGCGACCTGGCAAGTGCCGCCGAGTTGCTCCATCCGTCGGGAAATATTGGCAAATCCTTCCGCCCCTTCCGCCGGCGCCCCGGCAGGCACTCCCTGTCCATCGTCGGACACCGTGATGGTGAGCGTCCCGTCCGCTGCCGCAATGCCAATGCGCACCTCGCTCGCGTTCGCATGTTTTATGACATTCGTCAGCACCTCTTTGAACGCCATCAGTAAATGATGCCGCTGTTCGGAAGTCAGCGCGCAGGCCGGCAGCTTCTCGTCCACCTCCAGCCGGCATCGAATCGGCGCCAGTTGAAGAAACTGCTGCGCGTATTCGCAAAAATAGCGGCTCAACGAGGACAATGAATCGTATTTGGGATTGAGCGACCACACAATTTCATCGAGCGACGTCACCATCTCTCGTGCCTTGTTCGTAATATGGCCAAGGTGATCCTGAACGCGCTCCTGAGGCGCATTTGAGCGCTTCGCCAACGCGCCGAGCAATCCAATCTCCGTCAACCCGGCACCCAGATCATCATGCAGATCACGCGCGACCCGCGCTCGTTCGCGCTCGATGACTTGCTCGCGCTCCAGCGCCGCCAGGCGTTGCCGCGTGCGGCGACGCTCCACGGTCCAAACGCCCGCGCCGACAGCCAGCAGCAATCCTGAAAGTGCAGCGCCGCGGAACCACCACGTTTCCCATGCATGCGGCCGAATGACCAGCACGAGCGACGCCTCGCCGGTCGACCAGACGCCGTCGCCATTACAGGCGGCGATTCGAAAACGATATTCTCCAGGAGGAACGGAATTATACCTCGCGACCCTTTCCGCGGTAGGTTCCACCCAGCTTTTGTCCAGTCCACCGAGCGCATACTTGAAACGGACCCGGTCCGGCGCAGCGAGGCTTAATCCGGTATAGCGAAATTCCAGTTGATGCCTTCCCGGCTCAATTACCAATCGCGGTGTATGCCCCAATGGTTCGGGCCCGCTCGTGGCAATGTATCCGGTCTTTGATCCTTCCGGTGCTCGCAGCTTCCCGTCTACCCGCAGCTCTTCTATGATCGCAGGTGGCGGCTGGCTGTGAATGTCCAAATCCTGCGAATCGCTCGATTGAATGCAGGTCACCCCGTTCGCCATCGCAAACCAGAGCCGCCCGTCGCGGGCCCGCCACGACGTCGGTTGGAATTCCACGGCGCAGCCAAGTGTCGGCAAGCCATCATCGCGCCCATACAAATGGCATGAAATCATGTTCGTTGCTCCCCAGGCGCAGGCGTCCAGGCTGCTTTTCCTGATGGAAAAAATTCCAGCGCTCGATCCGAACCAGAATTTGCCGTAGGTATCCGCCAGGATTTGCGAGATGCTCTCGGTGGGCAGGCCTTCCGAAGTCGAGATTCGTTTGAACTGCCCGTTTTCAAACCGCAACAGACCCGCGCCGAGTGTTCCGATCCAGACTGCTCCACTGTCGTCGGTCGTGATCGCCGAGAACCGCCGACGCATCGCCGGGTCCGGTGGACGAAATCTCAAAAGCGAACCGTGCTCGTATTTCAACAGCTCGCCGGTGTTCATCCCCGCCCATACGTTTCCTTGGACATCTTCGGCAAGCGATGTGGGATAGTCCTCGTCGTTGGTCGCCACCGTGAGCCGCCGCAACTTGTCGGAATAGCAAAAGAGCCCGTCCTGGCTGGCCACCCAAAGCTGCCCATCATGC
>DASXHY010000626.1:0-1590 GCA_036488095.1 Verrucomicrobiia bacterium
ACCCCTCATCAATCGAGACCGTGTTTTCCGGCAGGCGCCCAATCGTGATTTTGGTGCCGTTCAAAGGAACGCTGCGGCCCAGCGCTTCCGACCGGAGCACGAGCGCTGTTTTTGGCGGTGCCTTCAACAGGCGCTGGCTCGCTTTGCCATTACGATAGGGAATGGAAAGAAACAACGGAACGCCGAGGCGCGCCTCGATATCCGCCGGGCGCCTCACCGAATGATCCAAATACAGTTCGATGAAGAAAGCCAGGCCGAGACCGAAAAGAATGCCGAAAACTCCGGCGGCCAGGGAAACTTTGGTCACTTTGGAAGCATCACGAAACGGAGGCGAGGGATTTTGGATAGTGTTGATGTTGGATCCCTTGCCCGGCCCGAGCGACGCGTCAATGCGCGCGTTTTCCAGGCTTTCCGAGTAATAAGTGTAATGATCTTCCTCGAGTTTACGGGTGCGTTCCAACTCTGTAATCGCGCTCGCGCCGGCATCCACCGCGGCGAAATGCCCACGGACTTCGGCCAGCTCATTCGTCAACACCCGGATCTTCGATTGCAAACCCGCCACGATGGCCGTTTCCGCAATTAAACTATTTTGAAGCGTGTTCTCCGGCGTGACGGTTTTTGTGTCGTCAATCTTTACCGCGAGCAAGCCAGGGTTTTCCTCTTCGAGTTGTTTCTTCTGTGCTTCAACGGTGACGATTTGTTCACGCACATCCTTCACCCGCGAATTTGCCGGCAGGAATTGGAGCAGCAGGCCCTTTTCCTGTTCCTTAAAGGCGTTCAGGATGTCGCAAACGTGTTTATACTCGGCCACCTTTTGCGGCGTCACAGTGTTCGTGTTCACGGTTGCCGCGGCAACGGCGTTGGTGGGCAGCGGTTCAACCTTGGTGCGCTTGGATAGCTCCTCGACGGTGGCCTGGTGCTCGGCCAGCGCGGCCTGGGAATCATCCAGGTCCTGTTGGATCTTGGTGATTTTTTCACTGAACATTTTCTCGGCGTCCTCCAGTGAAATGATGCCCAGATTCGTTTTCGCCGATCTCAACGAAGCCTCGGTATCCGAGAGCCGCTTGCGCAATTGATCGGTTTCCTGCGTCAGAAATTCATCAGCGCCTTCCGGCCGGTGAATCTGCGCGTGCCGGTCCAGGTACGTGCTGATCACCTGGGACAACACCGGCTGCACAACGGCTGGGTCCGGATGCATGAAGACAATGCGGATGACATCGCTATTGTTGGGATCGACCAGCAGGTGGCCATGGATGAAAGTGGCCGCCTCGATCATGCTGGACTTGGGCTTGCCCAGAATTTTGTCCGGCCCAACATTGGTGGCTACTTCCTCGGCCAGGTCCAGGCTCGTAAGAATCTGCAATTCCGTGTTGATGATATTGCGCCCGGCGGCGTCGGGGAGCGAGACGCGCGCGCTGCCGGTTGGGTCGGCCAGCATCCGGTTATCCACCACATATTTGACCAGCAACTTGGCCTCGGACTCGTACACATGCGGCCAGACAAACGGCACCACGATCGCGGCGAGCAAGCCGATCGCCGAGCACACCAGGATTTTCCATTTGTGCCGGAATAGAATGTAATAAATGTCCC
>DASXHY010000339.1:0-3043 GCA_036488095.1 Verrucomicrobiia bacterium
AGGAGGTCGTCAGGGTTCATGGGAGGCAGAAATCACGGCGCGTGTGTCAAGTTGCGCCCGGGCAATTGAATCCGGCCGCAATGTCCGCACAACAAACGCATCCAGCACCTTATCAAAACCCGCGCCACCCGGAAAACCGTGCCCACCACCGGGCGTCATCCAATACGTCGCGTCCGTGCCGGCGGCCTTTAATTTCTCATAGAGCATTTTCCCGTGCAGGCCGGGCACGATCGGGTCTTTTTCGCCATCGCAAATCAGCAGCGGCGGAACGTCCCGGCGCGCGTGGCCCATTGGACTCATGGAATCGTAAAGAGCTTTATGGGCCGCGGTGTCGGGAGTGATGCCATGAAATAAAACTCGCAAGCGCGGCCGCGAATCATAAGGGATTTTGTCGTCCGGCCCACGAAAACTCACCTGCCCGTCAGAATTGGTGACGGCATCGTCCGGTCCCTGACTCCAAAAGCGCACAAAATCCGTCGGCGGAATATAACTGAAACTGCCGGACACACTGGCGCTGACGCCTTCCAGTCCGGGCACCGGCCCGCCGTCGTCAAAATCGGGCGGCACCATCGCCACCATCAGGCTCAAATGCCCGCCCGCCGACCCGCCGGTGACGTCAATTCTGTCGGGATCAATATTGAACCGCGCCGCATTCTTGCGAATGAACCGGATCGCATTGCGGCAATCGCGAATATTTTGCGGAAACCCACCGGCAGCACCCAGGCGATATTGAATCGAGAAAATCGCCAGCCTATGACGCATGAAAATTTGCCAACCGCCCACACCCTGCACCGTCGAAGCCGAATCGCCGCCATACCACCAGCCCCCGTGAATTTCCACGATGGCCGGCACCGGCGTCTTGGCGTTTTCCGGCAGAAAAGCATTCAGCTTCAACTCCCGCCCCTCAACCGTGGCATAGACGACATTTAATTCAGACCGATAAGCAGGCCCCGCCTGGACATGCACTTCTTCTGCGATCGCGCAAAAACCCAATGCCAGGCTCAAGCCGGCGAAAACAACTAGGGATAATTTTCTCATTTTCTCTCGGCGGGATTCATAGGAAAGGCGCAGTATGATTGGCGAATTTGCTGATACTAATAACTAAACGGCCCTTTGCAAATCAAGCCATCCCCGTTTTAGGGGATATGGCCGCACGCCGTGCTTGGACAAGGTGATCAACTCGAAGAAACCATTAGCCAAAATTTTTAAGCCAAAAACCTCCTGAATTAGATAGACAATAGCTTGGGGGAAGCTAACACTTTGCTGACTCAGAAGGAATGAGAAAACAGCCCGAACGAATAAAAGGACATGCGATGCTTCGAGCTGTTCGCTCTCGGCTATTACGATCGCAAAGCATCGTGCTTTTCGTCCTGGCGAGTTTGGCGGTCACGGCAATGGCGCAGCCCGCAAATGACAATTTCGCCAATCGAATTCTCATGACGGGCGAAAGCCTGACGGTGTCCGGCTCGCTCTCAAACGCCACACCCGAGGCGGGAGAACCATCGCTTCCGGGAATATCCAGCGGGCAAACGGCATGGTGGAGTTGGACTGCGCCCAGTAACGGCATCGTATCCCTTTCCATCAACGGCACAGGCTTCGAGCCACTTCTTACGATTTACACAGGCAGTGATCTCTCGCAGCTTTCCCTGGTCGCCAGCAATATTTATCAAACGTGTTACGAGGACGGCGAATGCGGCTGCCATTGGCGTGAACGTGGTGGGGTTACTTTTCATGTCGCACGCGGGCAAGCCTACCAGATTTCTGTGGACTCAGCGATCATCACGGACGCTTCGATACAACTCATAAGCACACCGTGGCCAGGAGGCGTAACAATGATGGGCTGGGGTCCAGTATTCACCACGAACATGATTGCTGGAGGCAGTTTGCAGCTTGGCCTGCAATTTACACCCGCCCCGATAAACGATGATTCTCAGAACGCGATAAGGTTGACGGGAATGCGCACCCGTATAGCTGCTTCGAATGCCGGTGCCACCAAACAGCCAGGCGAACCCGACCATCTCGGAAACCCGGGCGGCAGTTCCGTCTGGTACACCTGGACCGCTCCAGCATCCGGGCGCGCAACACTCTCGACCAACAATATTCCGCCATACTTGCCGTCGTCTTCATCGGGCGGCGGTGTTTCCGGCGTTACAATCACTACAATAACTCCCACCTGCGGCGCCGAGATAGACGAAAACCCACCTCCGCCGTACTTTCCCTTGCTCGCGGCCTACACCGGCACTGCGGTTGACGCGCTCTCGCCTGCGGATTGTCAGCCCATGGGGTTGAACGCATATCCAAACGCGGTGGAGTTCGATGCGGTCAAGGGGCAGACGTATGAGATCGCGTACGACGGCAACATGGGAACAACCGGCGATATCACTCTCTATCTTGCGCTCACGAAACCCGCTTCAAACGACAACTTCAAAAACCGCATCCCGTTGCACGGAATCAATGTTGCCGAGACGGGATTTAACGCGGGAGCCACATCGGAACCGGGCGAGCCTGTAATCCCGGGGTCGGTCGGCAAAAGCGTCTGGTGGTCGTGGACCGCACCCGTAAACGGGACCGCGTCCATTGCCTTGGATGGCAGCGACTATCCTTTTCCCGTCAGCGTTTTTACGGGAACTGCCATAACGAACCTATCCGGAGCGGCAACCAACAGCGGCAGCGTTTCCTTTGAGGCCATTCAAGGCAAAACGTACCAGATTGCAGTTGACGACTCGGCTGGATTAACGGGCGAAATCAAATTCACTTTGCAGGTTCCGCCAGCCGAATTGCCGCTGTTAAGCACGCGAAGTTCGGCGGGTTTCACCGTGCTCGTGTACCACGCGTCACCCCGTCAGGTAGTTTTGCTGCAATATTCGGTCGACGGTGTGAATTGGAAAAACATCGGCACCGCAACGGCGCACCAAAATATAGTGAGCTTTGTTGTGAGATCAAACGCGCGCGACAATTCTTATCGAGCCTTTGTGATCGATTAACGTCCGAGCAGGTGGTTCACATGCGTCCAGTGGCCCATTTGCAGCCGCTCCGCAATCCA
>DASXHY010000641.1:0-16282 GCA_036488095.1 Verrucomicrobiia bacterium
TCCGTTGGATTTATTTTGGGACTCGCGGAGATCGTCCCTCCGGCGGAGGTAGGTTTTTTCCAGTTCGAATTGTCGCGGCTTGAGTTCGGGATCGATTTTTTCCACGAAGTAGAGATAGGCCTTTTCCGCATCGGTATTGTCCGTGTGGCAGGTCATCGCGATGTAACGCTTGGAGGATTCCTCATCGAGCGCGGCGTTGAGTTCGCTCCAATCGAGCAGCCATCCTTCCAGATCGGCGGCGGTTTTGCATTGGGCGGCGCGAGATTGGAGTTGGTCGAGCAGCGGCGCGATTTGCGCCCAATCTCCCAAATCGATTTGTTCCGGCACGAAACGGCGCGGCTTGTGCGCGGGCATGGCATCAAAGGGCAATAAATTCATCCGCGGAAGATAATGTCACAACGCGACCGCGGCAACCCGCGTATTATCTCCATTCGTGCTTCGGATATCGGCGCTGCAACTCGGATTTCAGCTTGGGATAATGCTCGCGCCAGAAATTTGCAAGGTCCTGGGTCACTTGCACCGGCTTCATGCCGGGCGTCAGGATGTGGACCAGGACCGGCACGCGGGCGAGGGCGATTTTCGGCGTCTGCGTCACGTCATAAAGTTCCTGGATGCGCATCGCAATATGCGGCGGGTTGCTGGCTTCGTAGGAGACTTTCGGCGCGCGGCCGTTCGGAAGGGACAGGCGTTCCGGCGCGTGCTTGTCGAGCAATTCGCGCTGCGCATGGGAAAGCCACGATTGCACCACGGGTTTGACCTCGCGGTCCTTGATGTCTTTGTAGCCAATCGCGCCGTGGCAAATCTGTTCAATGAGATGACGGCGATCATCATCGGCGATGGGCGGCAATTCAAACTCCGGGCACCATTTGCTCAAAAGATTCAGGCGCAGGATCCATTGCTCGACGGTGTGGTCCCACTCTTTCAAAACGAGATTGCCGGCCACGACTTCATCGGCGAGCAGGCGCGCAGCGGCGTCGGCAGGCGGCGGTTCCACGCGTTTGGCGGAGAGCGCGAGGCCGCGGAAGCGCGATAATTCGGCGGCGGCAACGCGCTTTTGCGTGGTGTCGAACTGGACTTTAAGTTCGCCTTGAATGTCATCCGGAAACAGTTCGCGCAACCAATCGGCTTCGATGGCGGTGGCGAGTGAAAGGATGGTGCGCACTTCCTCGTCTTTGCCCTCGACTTCGCGGACTTCGGCGGCGACGAACAAAGGCGCATGTTGGACGACACTTTCGCGCGCTAGGACGCCGCGGCGGTTATGGACGAGTTCGCAACGCAACGTTCCCTCGTCGAGCCGATGCGCGACACGGTCCGAGAAGCCGATGAGGACACATTTTTGGAGCGCTTCATCTTTCACTTCACGCGGTTCGATATCGAGACCCTCCTTTTTGGCAATGCGTAAAAAATGATCGAACAACGGGCCAACCTGCCGCGCGGTGACGGCGTGGATGCCGAGTTTGCGGCAGGCGTCCATGCGGAATTGATTCTTGGACGCATAAGTCCAGGCGCGCATGAGGATCCAGAAATCGGACGAGGCTTTTTCGCCGAGCAAATCTTCGCGGAGTTGGTTGGTATCCCGGCCAACGTTTCGGAGGAGCAAATCACGTCCTTGCGTAAGCGCGGCGACGAGAGCGGCCTGGTAAACGCAGCCGTATTCCTGCGCGGCGAGCAACATGCGGGCGTAGCGCGGGTGGAGGGGGAAGGCGAGCATTTTACGGCCGACAGGGGTGATGGTCGTAGGACAGGCATCCTGCCTGTCTTCAATTTCTGCTTTTGTGTCCTCTCCGGATTGATCAGAGACAGGCGAGACGCCTGTCCTACGTTGGAGCGCGCCTAAATCGGTGAGGAGTTCTTCGGCGTGGGTGAGGCTCTGTTCGTCGGGCGGCTCGAGCCAGCGGAATTTGCGGAGGTTTTCCACGCCGGCGGCTTTCAAGGTCAGCACGACTTCGGCGAGGTCAAGGCGTTTGATCTCGGGCAATTCCTGCGCGGGACGATGGGCGTGTTCGTCGCGGGACCAGAGTCTCATGCAGACGCCCGGCGCAGTGCGGCCCGCGCGCCCGGCGCGTTGGTCGGAGCTGGATTGGGAAATTTTTTCGACGAGCAAAGTGTTGATGCCGCGGTTGGCATCGAAACGGGGGATGCGCGCCAGGCCGCTGTCGATGACCAGCCGGACGCCGTCAATCGTGAGCGAAGTTTCGGCCACGTTGGTTGAGACCACGACTTTGCGTTGGGGATAACGGGCGACAGCGGCGTCCTGGTCGTTTGGGGGAAGTTCGCCGTGCAGCGGCAGCAGGATGAAACCTTTTGCTTCGTCGGTGTGGCGAATGGCCTCGATGGCTTGCGAAATCTCGAAGCCGCCCGGCATGAAGACGAGGACGTCACCCTGACCGCCGGAATGAACGTAGCGGCTGAAGGCGTCGGCGGCCTGTTCCCAAATGGGGCGTTTGTCCGTGTAGCTTGGGTCGGCAGCGTATTTGATATCGACCGGAAAAGTCCGGCCCACGGAAGTCAGGACGCGCGGCTTTAGATAAAGCGCGAGTAAGTCTGTATCGAGCGTGGCCGACATGACGGCGAGTCGCAAATCGGGCCGGGTGCTTTCCTGCACATCCAGCGCGCGGGCGAGGGTGATGTCGCCGTAGAGATGGCGTTCGTGGAATTCATCGAAGAGCAGGACGGAAACGCCCTTGAGTTGCGGGTCGTCAATCATCTGCCGCAGGAGAACGCCTTCAGTGACGAAACGGATTTTCGTTGCGGCGGAGGTGACGTTTTCGAAGCGGATTTGGTAACCGACTTCGCAGCCAAGCTTGACGCCAAGTTCCTGCGCGACGCGCGCGGCGAGCAATCGGGCGGCAAGACGGCGTGGCTGGAGAATGACGACCTGGCCATCGCCGAGCAACCCGGCTTGCAGGAGCATTTGCGGGACCTGCGTCGTTTTGCCCGAGCCGGTCGGCGCGGATAAAATCAAGCGATTGCCGTTGCGCAGCGAATCGACAATCTGCGAATGGATTTCCCAGATGGGCAGGGATTTTTCGGGCACGGCAACGAAGAGTTTTTACCGTTGGCTAATGAAAGTGGCGCAACGCCAGCGCGACGAGAGTGAGGATGAGCATCAAGCCGGACGGCATGAACTTTTTTGTCTTGGTCAGGCGAATGGCGAATACGACCAGCAAGGCGGCGAGCAGAATGTCCGCGACGTAGTATTGAAAGACAATGCCCGCCGCGCAAAGGCTCAACAGCGCGGCGAAGCTTACAGACATGATCAGCGATACCTTGCTTTTCGCTTTCAGAAAACCAATCAGCCCGCCGATGACGAGCAGCACGATGTAAATCCAGAGGACCAAAGTTGCGAAATTGTGCATGGGCGCAGACTGCCTTAATTGCCGGCTACGTCCAAGCTCAGAATTTCTCCCGGCTCGCATTCGGCGGTCACTTCGAACGGGCGGCAACAGATTTCGCAATCGGTGGTGAACCGCTGCGAGGCGATGCTGGTGTCCACGGTGATGTCAAAAGACTGACCGCAGAAGGGGCATTGGATGGTCGCGGAGACTTCCATTTGGGAAGTTTAGCTCGTGGAAGAGGGATGGGAAAGGGATTCCGTGGGGGAAATAAATCAGCGGCAATCACAAACGGCCATTGCAATACAAAGCAAAGATTTGCACTTACGAAGAGGATATTTTATTTTGTGGGCATGGCCCGGTTTTTTGATCGGAACATCAGTTTTCAAGGCCGCATGGCACGTGGCATCACGGGAGCTATTTTACTCATCATCGGCATCAGCCTGGCGGATGTGACGTTGTGGGCATGCATTCCGCTGGTGGTGATTGGGCTGTTTTGCATTTTCGAGGCAGTGCGCGGGTGGTGTTTTCTTCGGGCGTGCGGGGTGAAGACGAAGGTTTAAGACCTTGCCGGCGAGACGCCCGACTTCGCCAAGGCTACGACGGGCAGGCCGGCGCTCCCGGGGTTTACGGTTCCACGTAAACAGGCATCCCCATCCAGGAGATCTTCAGCAGGCGTTCGGCGTTCCAGTTGGCGAGGCGAAAACAACCGTGCGATTCGGTGCGGCCGACATCCTCGGGTCTCGGGGTGCCGTGGATGCCATAACCCGGCTTGTCGAGACCGATCCAAACAGCGCCGACGGGATTATTGGGGCCGGGCGGCAGTATGAGTTTAACGGTGGGCTGCTCTTTCGCTTCGGGCGATTCCGGAAACAGTTCCGGGTCGAAAGTGTAATTCGGATTCGGCGCGATGTCTTTGACGTGCAATTCGCCGACGGGCCGTTTCTCCATACGCTGCGCGATGCTGCACGGGAAATGAACCAGCAAATTACTGTCTGAATCGAACGCTTCGAGAATTTTTTGCGACAAACTAATCCGTGCGAAGGCCGCTTTGTCGGGCGGATCGTCGGCGTTGACGTCCGGAGTGCGCACCGAAGCTCCGGCCGAAATGTTGGTCCAATTCACACCCGGGTTCATCCGGCGAAGCAAATCAGGATGCGAGTGGCTTTTTTCGGCGACGAGTTCGAGAATTGTTTCGTAGTCGAGAGCAGTTTGCTGCGATTTGCCAAGCCACGTTTTGCTCAATGGCTGAAGACGCGCGAGATCGTTCGAGGTGATGGTGTAGGTGGTCAGCGGCGGAATATCCAGCGTAAGATTGGTTTTGGTGGTGTCATCAAGTTCACCGGTTTCGGGCAGGTTGGATTGATGTTGGAAGGCGCGAATGGCGGCGCGCGTTTGCGAGCCGATTTTGCCATCGAGAGAACCGGCGGAAATTCCCTGGCGATCAAGCGCGAGTTGCGCCTCGAAAATGGTCTGGACCGGGCGCGGATATCCGGCCACTGGAGCGACCAGCGGCTCAGTGGATTTCACACGGGTTGGCGGAGTCGAGGTATTGATGGTGCTGGTTGCAGTGGCTGCGCGAGGAGCTTTGCGGGGTTTTGATTTTGCGGCGGCCCACCACAGCCAGAGGAGTCCAACCGCGGCAATGATTACCAGCAGCCAAACGAGAGCATTGCCCGAGCGCCATGACCCGGCAAATTTATGTTTTTGAAGCACCCGCACGTCCCGCATTTAGCACCAAGCCACGAGATTTCCCAAGAATTTAGTTATCGTCTGCCGCGCACGTCAGGGGCCGAGGAAGCGCAGGCGGAAGTATTGATTGGTTCCGTACTGCGGCACTGATTGGAGATTTTGGCCATTGAACTGCAATGGCGATCCGGGAACGGGTCTCCAGGTGCCAGACAACAGGCTGCCGGAAGATTCTAGGACGAAATTTGACGACGATACCGGCCAGGAAATCAGGAGGGATGAGCCAAAGTTCAACATGCCAACCGAGGGCGGATTGACGACATCGATGGCATTGGCCATACCGATATGCCCGGCGCCGTCGTTGACTTGCAGCACCAGGCCTGAAACGACCTGAGGAACGGTGAGGGTCCCATTCCAGACGCCGCCGACGAAATCGCCGGAAACCTGCGGAGAGATCATGACGCCGTTGGTGGAACTGAGCATGGCAGTGCCAACGAAGTTGGTGAAAGTGCCATTGGTGGTGTCTTGCGCGAGAATAGTGACCGCAAACGGCGCGTTCGCAAATCGCGGCGAGGGGATAGGGTTCCAGGCGAAATGATCGAAGCCCGTCACTGTGAGTGTCGCGTTTGAGCTATCGGTCGAACCGTAGAGATTGGTCACGGTCACGTAATAGACGCCCGCGTTGGTGGCGTAGACGTTTGTCAAAACCAGCGTGGAATTTGTGGCGCTGAGGATATTTGTCCCGTTCATATGCCATCGATAGCGCAGTGGCGCGGTGCCGGTGGCAGTGACGCTGAAAGTCGCGCTGCTACCCACGGACACAACCAGATTGGTTGGCTGTGTGGTGATAACGGGCGGGATGCCAATGGGAACCACGTTCTGATAAACCGATAGCGTGTTGTCGTAGAAATTGCCGAACACAACATCCGGGCGGCCGTCACCATCGAGGTCGCCGAGTGCAACGCCAATGGGATCGTTGCCGCTTGAGAAGTCCACGCGTGCGGCCAGCGAGGAAGTGGTGAAAGTGCCGGGGGTGCTGATATTTTTGAAAATCGAAAAGGCATTTGACGCTTGAGTGACGAGCGCAATGTCGAGCTTGCCATCGCCGTCCATGTCCGCCAAGCCGACGGAATTTACCTTACCGGCAGCGGCAAACTTCACCGCTGGCGCGAATGAATTTGAGTTGATGACTCCTGATGTGCTTGTGTTTCGAAAGACTAAAATTCCCGAACCGGTTGGGGAACCCGCGATCACGTCTAATTTTCCGTCCCCGTCCAGATCGCCGATCGCCAGCGCTTCCGCGGAATTACTGGCGGGGAAATCAATTCTCGGCGAAAACGAGCCGTTTGATATGGCTCCCGTTAGGCCAAGATTTCGGAGCACTGATATCGCGGCAGAACTGCTATTATTGTTAACGGTTACAATATCGGGTTGGCCATCGCCATCCATATCCGCCAACCCCACGGAAAACGTTCCCGTTCCGGCTTCAAAATTAACCCGTGCGCCGAACGAGAGATTCCCAATGGCACTCTTGTTTTCAAAAATCGAGACCGTATTGTCTCCGAAGTTGGCCACCACAATTTCGGGCCTTCCGTCCCTGTTTAAATCCTGGATCGCGAGGCCGCGCATAACGTTTCCGCTCGGTAGATCCATTCGGCTGGCAAAGGAATTTGTCGTGATAGTTCCCGGCGAACTTATGTTTCTGAAAATGGAGACAGCGTTGGCGGACGCGTTGAGGGCGATGAGGTCAAGCCGGCCATCGCCGTCGAGATCCGCGGCTGCGAGTCCGTATGGATTGGCTCCGCTGCCGGTTGTACCCATGGATAGAACGATTGGCGACGCGAAAGAACCGGCCGTGAGCGAACCGCTGGTGCTAATGTTTCTGAAAATGGAAATGTCGATGCTGTTGGCTTCAGCAGCGGCTACATCTGGCTTTCCGTCACCATCCAAATCCGCAATCACGACTCGTATCGGGCCGCTTCCGGTGCTAAGGTCCAGGCGTGACGCCAACGAAGCACTGTTAAATTGGCCTATGCCGCGGAAGGTGGGGAGAAATGGTTGATGGGCAAACGCCATCATTCCATTCACGGTAACCGTAATTGGCGCGAACGTGGCTCCAGTCGGAACCAGCACTGAAAGATTGGTGATGCTCGCGCTGGTGACCAAGGTCTGCACTGCTCCGAAATAAACTAGGTCGTTCGATGCTACGGCACTGAAGTTCGAACCGCCTAACGTGACCACGACGCCAACATTCCCGGATGACGGGTTGAATGATGTAATTACGGGAATGCTGGAAGGCGATGGATTGACTATCAGCATTGCATTCGAACTGGTCGCTGAACTACGAGCATTTGTCACGGTGACGGAATAATTGCCTGCGTCGGTGAATTGAGCATTCGTCAAAGTCAAAACGTTGTTCGTTGCTCCTGGCAGATCGTTGGTTCCATTGAAATGCCATTGGTAGAACAGTGGCGCGTCACCGGAGGCACTAACGGTAAAAGTGGCGGCGCTTCCCGCGTACACCGTTAGATTCGTAGGCTGAGTAGTGATTATGGGTTCGCCGATGATCGGGACAATATTTTTATATATGGAAATTGTATCGTCATAATAATTGCCAAATACGACATCCGGGCGGCCGTCTCCATCCAGATCACCGAGAGCAATTCCGTTTGGATTCGAACCACTCGCATAGTCCACGCGGGCGCCGAGGGAAGCGGTTGTGAAGCTTCCGGGCGCGCTTATGTTTTTGAAAATCGAGAAGGCATTGTTGCCCTGGGAAGAACACGTGAGGTCAAGGCGCCCGTCTCCATCCACATCCGCAAGGCTCAAGGTGTTAACTATACCGGCTCCGGCAAAATCCACAGCGGGACTGAACGAGTTTCTATCGATTGTTCCCGGCGTGCTGATGTTGCGATAAACCGAAACCGTCCCTCCGGTCGGCGACCCCACGACGATGTCTAGTTTACCGTCTCCATCCATATCTCCGATCGCTAAACCCTCAGCACTCGACGTTCCAGAAAAGTCAACTCGTGGTAGAAATGAAGCGGCAGAGATAGTACCGACTATTCCTGGATTTTGGAAAACGGACACAGTGCTCGTGCTGCTGCCGTTGTTGGCGACAACCAGATCCGGAATACCGTCTCCTTCGACATCGGCAATTGCGACGCTGAACGGCCCGGGAGCGGCGTCAATATCAACCCGGTCAACGAAGGAAATGTTTCCTGGGGTGCTTTGGTTTTCAAATACCGAGATGGTGTTGTCGCCGTGATTCGCGGTAACAATCTCTGGTTTGCCATCGCCGTTTAGATCCTTAATCGCTACACCTCGCATGACGGTTCCTGCGGGCAAATCTATGCGTGCGGCAAAGGAATCACCAGTTATGGTAGGGCCTGAACAGATGTTTCGGAAAATGGAAACGAAATTATTATCTGCGTCGAGAGCGATGATGTCGAGTTTGCCGTCGCCATCCAGGTCTGCAAGGGCAAGTCCGTATGGGCTGTTACCGCCAGAAGGGAGTAAGGACAACGTAATTCGTGGTGCGAAGGAGCCGGCTGTTAACACACCATTTGTGCTGATGTTTTGATAAACCGAAACGATTCCGTCGACTCCGCTGGCAACGACCAAGTCGGGTTTGCCGTCGCCATCCAAATCTCCGATGGCGACCCGAAGTGGTCCGCTCCCGGCGCCAAAATTCACGATCGGCGCAAGGGATGAACTGTTGATCTCGCCGGTGCCCGGGAAGACGGGCATGAAGGGTTGGTCGGCGAAGGCGGTCAGTCCGTTGACCGTTACTGTAATTGGCGAGAAGGTGGCGCCGACTGGGACCGTGACCGCCAGACTGGTCGCGCTCGCGCTCGTTATTACGGCTTGCACTGCTCCAAAGTAGACGGCGTTATCAGTCGCGTTCGGGCTGAAGTTGAGTCCGGTGATGGTTACGTTGGCGCCGACCGCGCCCGATGCGGGGCTGAATGCGGTGATCACAGGCACTTCAATGACGTTCAGTGTGGCGCTGGATATCGGTGCCGCACCGAGATAGTTCGAGACGACCACCGAATAAAGTCCGGCGTCCGTAAGCTGCACATTCGGAAGAATCAGCGTGGCGTTTGTGCCGCCGGTAATGTTCGTGCCACCATAAGTCCATTGATAATAAAATGGTTTGCTGCCAATGGCCGCCACGGTAAAGGTCGCGGTTTGGCCGGCGATGACGGTTTCGTTCGCCGGTGGGATCGTGATGACGGGCACCGAATCGACGATGCTCAGGAGCGCGTTGCTGCTGAGGGTAGTGCCCGCGATGTTAGTGACGACCACGGTGTAGGTTCCCACGTCCGCCGGTGTGACGTTTGTGATGGTTAAGTCGGTCGTTTCGGTTCCGGCAAACTCGCCGCCGTCGGTGAGGTTGGTTCCGTTCAATTGCCACTGATAGAAGAGTGGCAACCCGCCACTTGCCTGAATGGAAAACGTCGCGGTTGCGCCGTCCAACATGGCTTGGTCGGCTGGTTCTATGGTGATGGACGGCGGGCTGATGACGGAGACGGAATAATCGCGCTCAATACCGGCCTTGCTGGTGAGGTTGGTGAAATAGAGCGGTGCGCTGTAGGTTCCCAGGGTCAAATTGCTCGCGGCGGAATTCAAGCTCACGGTGACGAACGTCGCCGGATCTCCGGGATTTAATGTGCCGCTCGTCGGTGAGGCATCGAGCCAGGGGGCGGTGTTGACCAGAACCCAATTCAATGAATTTGTTCCGGCGTTGGTCAGACTGAGTTCCTGCGAAGTGATGGTGAACGGACCACCCATGCCGCCCACGGACGAAAAGCCGGTGTCCGGCGTGATGTGCAGCGCTTCGGGATTGGCGAGTGCGTCGATGAGTTTTTGTCCGGCCGGCGTGCCCCAACCGGTGCAGAGATCGTAGCCCACCGTGGCAAAGAATTTTGAGGGGCTCCTCGAGCTGGTGTTGTCGCCGGTGGTGACGTCGTAGAAGCACGAGGTGTAGCTGGAGCTGGATCCGATTTTATCGAGAGCGGGGTTGATAAAACCAATGGGTGGTTGAGCGCTCGCCGCAGCCTCCTGGTTCGCCAGCGCGGCAAAACCTGCCCACAATGGTGCGGCGCAACTTGTGCCGCCCACACGATAGTCCTGGCCATTTACTCGCACGTAGACATTTTCCGCAGTCAAGGCGACGTCGGGGATGTTTCGCATCGTGGTCGAGCCTTGGTTGCCGCTCATGTCAATGTTGGTTTGCCAGAAGGGAATTCCGTACTGAGTGCTGATGCCGCCGCCGCTGCCGATGCCGTTGTTGCGGTTCCAAACTGTTTCTGAAGTTCGCGCGCCGCCCGGGGCGGTGGTCGATAAGGTTGTTCCGCCAACCTGCGTGATGAACGGCGTATCTCCGGGAAAATCAACCAGGCCGGTAAAGGCATCGTCATCGCCGGAAGCGTTGAAGAAGGATTGGCCTTGCACGGCCATTTCCTGAAAAATTTGGTCGGTGGTGGGATTGGCGGTGCCATGGGGCTGAAACCACGAGCAACTAAGTTGTTTGGCGAGATTATCGCTCACCATGCGATTAAGAATGACTTCAAAGGGCGAGGGATTGGGCGCTTCATAGACGATCACCTGGCTGAGGCCTGGCGCCATTGAAATGGCGGTTTCAATATCGAGGGACACCTCGACTTCACCGCCGCTGCCATTGGGAAAGCCGCTGGCGCCGTTGAGCAGGACGTTCGATAGGGGGACATTGGGGAGTCCGGCCTGAGTTTCGTAATAAGCAATGTCGCTGGCGGTGTAGCCATCGAATTGGAGCAGGCCCACGACTTGTCCGGAACCGGTGAGGGACGAGTCCGGCACGTAGGCGGCGCGGAAATCATTGCCGCTATAAGTTCCGGCCGGTCCGGAGCCGGCATTGGGCTGGGCGTTTGCCCGGCTCACGAGGGCGACCGATTGCAGGTGCGGACGCGCCAGTTCGTAATTATCCAGACCGCCGATGCTTAATACGCGCACGGCCAGGTCGAGCGAAGGTTCGGTGTCGGCTGCAAAAAACGTGCGGGCTTCGGTTGGGTGCTGGTAGGTGCGAAGGGTGGTATGAAATACCCGGTTGAGTTCTTCGACGGAGCCGTTCACTTCGAGCAACATCCGGTTGGCGTGTTCCGCGTTGATACGCAAGCCGCTCGCGGAGGCAAATTTTTTCAGGGCGCTGTAATCCGCTTCGGTTGGGCCGAATCGTTCCGTGAATTGTTCCCGGGTCAGGTAATGACGATAATTCGGGCTGGCGGGGTCGTTGATTTGGTGGAGGAGATTGGTCAGGGCGGCTTGATTGCGAAAGGGCAACGCGATTGCCACCGAAAGACGCTCGGTGGCTGGCATCGTGCCCACTGCCTGCGCCAGACGCGCGGCGGCGGGAATGTGCGCTGTTACGGTTTGCCGGGCGGGCTGGGCCGGCGCGCTGGACGCGAGCAACAATGCGCAAAGAGTGAATGCGAGCCAGAGTGGTTTTGAGTGGTGTTTCATAGAAGCTGCCTCTTGTTCCCAAATGGAAAAACAGCGGGTAGTTGGGGATTCCTTTAAATGAATGCCTGTCGAATTAGTTAATCCCAATCACAGCGCCCGCTTTGGTATTGAATGATGCCGAACGTCGGCGCCATGCCGCCACCTTGTTCATTCGCAGCGGATTATGTTATTTGAGCGAAAAATGTCAATCCAATTGTCCCCCTCGGCAATGTCCGAATTGAGTTTTTTGAGCCTCGTTTACAGCTCGAAAAACACGCGCAATTTGTCAATAAACGTCGTTTGATATTCGGTTTGCTTCGCGCGGATGATGCTGGTGTCGGTTTGGGCGGCGAGGATGCCTTCGTTTTCCAATTGTCGTTGGGCCAGCAGGGTGCTGAGTTTGGTGAGCAATTCCGGATTATCCTTGAGGCTGGTGGCGAGAACGGGTTTTCCGATCTCCACGACTTCGCAATCCGAATCCGCAATCACCGACGCGCTCCTCTTTTCGCCGGTGAGCAGTGACATTTCGCCGAAACAATCGCCCGAGCGCAACGAGGCGACGCGTGTGTCGTAACCATTCCGGTTCACGACCACATTGGCTTCGCCTTTGACGAGGATGAACATGGAATCGCCGTTGGCGCCTTGCTCGATCACTTTTTCGCCGCGGCCAAAGCTGGTGATTTGCCCGCGCGGAAACAGGGCGTCCAATTGGTCGTCGGTGAAGGACTTGAACAACGGCTGTTGGCGCAGCATGAGGCGCGCGGTGGATTGGACTTCCTGCTGCTTGCTGCGCGCGGGCCGTTCGAGTTGCACGGTGCGCGTGGGGAAGGGGATCTTGATGCCGTGCCGCTGCAAACTGTACCAGACATTGGTGCGGATGGAATCGCACACGTCATTGTAATATAAATGATTGTCGATCCAGAATTTGATTTCGTACTCGATGCTGGAGTCGCCAAAATTCTTCAAATAGACCTTCGGTTTCGGCTCGGGCGCGACGCCTTTGGCGTTGGCTGTGGCATGCAGCAGCACGTCTTTGACGCGGCTCGGCGGGGCGGAGTAATCCAGGCCGACAGTGACGCGCACGGCGTGGCGGCGCGTGGGGCGGTTCAAATTGACGATGGTTTGCGAGGCCATCTGGCGGTGCGGAATTTCGATGACGACATCGTCGTGAGTGCGGAGGCGGGTGGCGCGCCAATTGACCTCGATAACTTCAGCGTGGCGATTATCGATGAGCAGCCAATCGCCATGCGCGTAGGGTTTGCCCGCCTGCAGGGAGATGCCGGAAATGATGTTGCCGAGTGAATCCTGCATGGCGAAACCAATGACGAGAGCCGCAATGCCGGGGGTGATGATCAGGACCCCGATGGTTTGACCGTAAAAATGTTGTAGCGCCCAAAAGATCGCCACAGTGAGAATACCTAACCGCACAACTTCGGGCAGGAATTTGGGAACGTCCACGTTCTGGAGTTGCTTGAAGTACAGTTCCCACACGTATCGATCCACCAATGAAATGATAAACACACCGCCAAAAATGACCGTGAAGGCGCCGATATGATGGACGATGGGCCAATCGGGCCTCAACAATGCGGCGGGGAGGAACACGGCAAATCCAAACGAGAAGGCATGATACAAAACACCCAGCCGAACGCCGTGCTTGCGCTTCAACCGGCGTCCCAACCCAAGCATCAGGTAATACAGGCCGGGCGCGATGACGACGACGAGCAGAATTTGCAACCACTCGTGTTGCAGCCACGGCGGCAAATGCGTGGCGACGGCCGCGGCGTCCGCCGCAGGCGGCGCATTGGTGCCTGCCGTCAGATTTGAGTTGGTGGCATCCATGCTGTGGCGCCAGTGTAGCGAAGCAGCTTAAAAGTAACAATAGCGAGCGCGGTGAGCGTCTCGGTTCTTCGGATTTGCGCAATAACTCTGCGCGCCCATTAGCCGTGCGATGGATTGCGAAACCGTTTCGCATTTCTCAACATGCTGTCCATCAGATTGTTGCATCGCAGATTGCGCAAAAATGCCCTTCTCTTTACGGGAAGCGGAAAACATTACCGTAAGTTTTTCGGCGTCGCCGTACCTGATAAAGTTAAATCAAAAACTCAAATGAATACCTGTGAAGCCAGAAATCCACAAAAGACCGCTCACTGCCGCTTTTCTCCGCTTTTCTCCGGTTTTCTCCGTCAGGGGAGATCAAGCATCCCCCACCCCTGCCTGTCCTGAAAACTCGGTACCTTATTGAGCCGGAGAGCGGTTTACAAATTATCCGGGTAAATCCGACTGAATCCGAGTGAATCCGACCAAATCAAACCGATACAGAGGGGGTAGGGGTGGGGTGGGAACGCCAGCTTGTCCGGGTAAGATGCGCCCTCTCGTTGGCACTGCCCGGAAACTGCATTGACTGCGCCGCGTCACGTCTTCAAATTCTTCGCTGTATGAAAGCCGCCGTAACGAAGGCCAGCGCAACCACGCTTCCGACTCGCCACCCGTCACCCGTCACCCGTCACTCGCCGGTCCCAACCGTAGATGCCGTGATGGCTGAAGAACGCGCCGCCGCCTTCACCAAACGCAGCATTAAGACCAGCGCCAAGCTCGCCGGATTGAAAATGGCCGTGAGCATGATGGACCTCACCACGCTCGAAGGAAAGGACACGCCCGGAAAAGTGGCCTATCTCTGCCGCAAGGCGCTTCAGCCTGCGGAGGCCAAATATGCCGTGCCGAGTTGCGCGGCGGTTTGCGTGTATCCCAACATGGTGAAGTATGCGCGAAAATTTCTGGGTGAAAATTCGGCTGTGAACGTCGCGTCCGTCGCGACCGGTTTTCCCAGCGGGCAATATCCATTGCGCACGAAGCTCGAGGAAGTCCGCCGCGCCGTGGGCGAGGGCGCGGACGAAATCGACATGGTCATCGACCGCTGCGCGTTTCTGGATGGCGATTATGGAAGGGTGTTTGACGAAATCGCCGCCACCAAAGAAGCGTGTGGGTCGGCGCATCTGAAGGTGATTCTCGAAACCGGGGAGCTTGTCACTTACGACAATGTGCGCCTCGCGAGCCAGATTGCGATGGAGGCTGGTGGTGATTTTATCAAGACCAGCACTGGCAAAGTGAATCCCGCCGCAACCATGCCGGTGACGCTGGTCATGCTCGAAGCCATTCGGGATTATTTTTTCGCTACCGGAATTCGCATCGGTATGAAACCCGCCGGCGGCATCCGCAATTCAAAGATGGCTCTCGCCTATCTCGTAATGGTCAAGGAAACGCTCGGTGATGATTGGCTGACGCCGGATTTGTTCCGCTTCGGCGCCAGCACGCTCGTAAACGACGTGCTCATGCAAATCGCAAAGACGGTCGAGGGGAATTACCAGGGAGCGGATTATTTTTCACTGCCTTGAGCCAGTCCAAACCCAATCCTTCCGCGTTGATCCTTTATCAAACAGAGGATGGGCGGACGCATTTGCAGGTTCGGTTGGAAGGCCAGACAGTCTGGCTGTCGCAGAGCCAGATGGCCGCACTCTTCCAAACCAGCATTCCCAACGTCAATATTCACCTTCGCAATATCTTCCACGAGGGCGAGTTGCAGGCGACTTCAGTTATTAAGGAATTCTTAATAACTGCCGCTGACGGCAAAAATTATCAAACCAAGTTCTACAATCTCGACGCAATCATCGCCGTCGGCTATCGCGTCAAATCGCATCGCGGCACGCAATTCCGCATCTGGGCCACGCAGCGGTTGCGGGAATACATCGTCAAAGGTTTTGCGCTGGATGACGAGCGATTGAAACAGGCCGGCGTCGGCGATTATTTCGACGAGTTGCTCCAGCGCAT
Source organism: Verrucomicrobiia bacterium (assembly GCA_036488095.1). Taxonomy (GTDB): domain Bacteria; phylum Verrucomicrobiota; class Verrucomicrobiia; order Limisphaerales; family DASXHY01; genus DASXHY01. The sequence goes on from DASXHY010000641.1 coordinate 15,330, forward strand.
CCGGGAAATTCGCCTCTCGGAAAGGAATTTTTACCGGAAAATTTGTGACATTTATCAGACTAGCATCGATTACGATCCGAATGCGGAGATGACGGAACGATTTTTCCAAACGGTGCAAAACAAAATGCATTGGGCCGCACACGGCCACACGGCTGCGGAGGTTATTCATCAGCGCGTGGATGCGTCGAAGGCGAACGGCGGGCTGACTTCGTGGACGGGCGCAAAGCCACGAAAAGCGGATGCTTCTGTCGCAAAAAATTATCTCACCGAAGACGAACTGAAAAGGCTCGGATTGATCGTCAGCCAGTATCTGGACTTTGCCGAATTGCAGGCCCTTGACCGTCGCCCCATGCATATGAGCGACTGGATTGCGCGATTGGACGCTTTTTTGGGAGCAGGTGGCCAAAAAATTCTAAATCACTTCGGGAAAGTGTCCGCCGAAGAAGCGAAGTTGAAGGCGGAATTGGAATTCGATAAGTTTGAGATCAAACGCCGCGCATTGGAAGATGCCCAGGCGACTGCAGAGTTTGCAAAGCAAGTCGACGACCTGGCAAATCAAACAAAGAAGCTCACGCCGCCAAAACCGAGAGCAAAGAAGAAATGAAATTATTCGTGAAATCTTTGAAAACGACCGGGTGGGGTTGTCGCGCCATGCTGGTTCCTTCTGCGCAAAGGCGCTCATCTCGCGTAAGGGCGTCAGCACCGCTGCGCTCGCCGACGCTGAAATTGAGGCAAAGCGGCAGCTTTACCTTACCGCTATTGGTTGCCGCAGTACTGTGCCTGGGTTCGCTCGCGGGAATTGCGGCCGACACCAACGCCCTCGCCAAACTTCAAAACATTCACCGCATCGTTTTTCTCGGTGACAGCATTACGTACGCGGGCGGATATGTGGCGGATGTTGAGGCCTATTATATATCGCGATTTCCCGAGCGGCACTTCGAGTTCATCAATGT
>DASXHY010000650.1:0-4084 GCA_036488095.1 Verrucomicrobiia bacterium
CCGATAAGTCCGATTGTTGGAAAGTTCTCAAAACGGGGAATTGTCCGAAGTGCCGGCGCGAAGTGATTGACGATAAGGCCGTTGCCAGCACGACCGCGAAATACGATCTCAATCGAGAAGAATTCAAGACGAAGTTCGAGAGCTTCTCCCGGCAATCGAACCGTCGCCTGCTTCGACTTTTGATAATCTATTTGGTGACCATTTGCTGCGGTATACCCTTGATGAAATATTTAAGGAATTTTGTGGACCGAGGGGGATTGGACTGGGTGACGCTAACACAATGGAAGTGGATTGCCGCTGTCGTGCTTACCAATTTTTCTCTATTTTTTCTCGTTATCTTTATTCTGGCCGCCAAGGGTAAATTCCAGCCTCGCGGCTTGCCGTGCCCCGAATGCGGGCGGTCGCTCCTTGGCAGAGCCGGACCGATCACCGTTAAGACGGGAATGTGTGTGTTTTGCGGCTGTCAATTATTTGAGGTGCCCACTGGCCAAGCTGCGAGTGGCGGCACCAGTTCACCGTAGGAGACGAGGTAAGGGCGTGTTGCCCAAATTCAAAAAGCGAAAAAACGGGCATCCTCCTCGTCCTCGTAATCGTCCTCGTAATCGAATTTCCAAACAAATCGAGGACGAGGACGAGGACGAGAACGAGGGACGAACGCTCGTTCGCTCCCAAGCTGCTTTGGGCAACACGCCCGTGACGAGTCTGTAATTTCCTCGGGTTTTCGGACGTAAATCAGAGACTCCTCACGTCGTCTCCTACCCGGGAATCGATTGTGAATAAATTCTTTGCTTCCCGCCTTGAACCCGGCCCCAACTGGTGCCACACTAGCGCTCGCTTGAGCGGATAGCCCATGCGGTTCGGTTCAGTAGTATGCAGCATTATCCCAAACATTATTGCGGTGTCTTCGGCGTTTTCGGGCATCCCAATGCCGCCGAACTCACCTACTACGGCCTCTACGCGCTCCAGCATCGCGGCCAGGAAAGCGCCGGCATCGTCACCTGCGATGGCCACCAATTCCGCGTTCATCGCGGCATGGGCCTCGTACCGCAAATTTTCGACGGCGAAATCCTCCACGGCCTCGTCGGCAACATGGCGGTCGGCCATACGCGCTATTCGACCACCGGCTCGTCCCATTTGCGCAATGCCCAGCCGCTCACGGTGGATTGCGCGCGCGGCCAGATTGCCATCGCGCACAACGGGAATCTCACCAACGCCGCCGAGTTGCGCGAGGAACTCGAATGCCGCGGCTCGATTTTTCAAACGACCGTTGACAGCGAAATCATTTTGCACCTGATGGCCCAGCCGAATTTCAACGGCGGCGGGAACCATCTCATCCACACGCTCCAGCAGATCGAAGGCGCGTACTCGCTCGTGATCATGACCGAGAAGGAGTTAATCGGCGTGCGCGACCCGCACGGCTTCCGCCCGTTGTGCATTGGCAAGATCGACAACGCCTGGGTCCTCGCGAGCGAAACCTGCGCCTTGGATTTGATCCACGCGAAATTCGTCCGCGACGTCGAGCCGGGCGAGGTCGTCATCATCAATCAGGACGGCCTGACGAGCATCCAGGCGTTTCCCGAGCACCAGCGTCGCGCGTTCTGCATTTTCGAGTACGTTTATTTCGCGCGGCCCGACAGCACGATTTCCAACCGCAACGTTTACAAGGTCCGCGTCGAGATGGGCCGCCAGCTTGCGCGCGAATTTCCCATCGACGCCGACCTCGTCGTGCCCGTGCCGGACAGCGGCAACTGCGCGGCGCTCGGTTATTCGCTCGAATCGGACATCCCGTTCGAGATGGCGTTTGTCCGCAATCACTACGTCGGCCGCAGCTTCCTTCAGCCTTCGCAATTGATTCGCGACTTCGACGTGCGCGTGAAGCTCAACCTCATCGGCGAGCTGGTGAAGGGCAAGCGCGTCATCGTGGTGGATGATTCCATCGTGCGCGGCACGACCTGCAAGACGCGGGTGAATAATCTCAAGGAAGCCGGCGCGAAAGAAGTTCACGTGCTGGTCAGTTGTCCGCCGCACATGAACCCGTGCGTTTACGGAATTGATTTTCCCGACCGCAGCAAATTGATGGCGGCGAATTATTCGCTCGAAGACATCCGCAAATATCTGAATGCCGATTCGCTGCACTATCTATCGCAGGAAGGCATGGTGAAAGCGACCGGCCTGCCGAAAAATTCCTTTTGCATGGCCTGTTACGACGGCAATTATCCCGTCCCTTACAAGCACATCGACAAGCACATCATCGAGCGGCGCAACGGCCGCGGCCCCAGCCTTTCGGAGACGCTCGCCAAAGAGCGCGCGCAGATTAAGCTGTTTTAATCCGTAGGACGGGCATCTGCTTTGTAGAAATCTTCGGTTTTCTTGGCCGCAAGACTTAATCCCACTCCGCAGACTAGCAGTCTGCGACACGGCAGGTTGGCAACCTGCGCTACGCACTCACGGCCAAAGAACGCGGTTGAAATCTTTTCTACAGAGCAGACAGACATCCTGCCTGTCTCCATTTTCGGCCGCTGCACTCAAAAAGTCAGAGACAGGCGAGACGCCTGTCCTACGTTTATTCACGGCTTCAGCACGACTTTGATGCATTTATCGTGCTTGTCGCGGAACGTCCGGTAACCCTCCGGCGCGTCGTCCAAATCCAATCGATGCGTGATGACGAACGATGGATCGATGTCGCCCTCCTCGATGCGTTTGAGCAACGGCCGCATGTAATTTTGCACGTGCGTCTGGCCCATCCGGATATTGATCCCTTTCGCGAATGCCACGCCGAACGGGAATTTATCCACCGCGCCGACATAAACTCCGGGCACGGACATCGTGCCGCCTTTGCGACAGCAACGAATCGCCTGGCGCAACACGTGCGCGCGGTCGGTCGCGAGCTTCACCGAGGTTTTGGCCTTGTCTAACTTTGCATCCACCGTGCTGCCGTGCGCTTCCAATCCCACCGCATCAATGCACGAATCCGGCCCCACACCGCCCGTCGCCTCCTTAATATCCTCAAACGTGTGGCCGTTCGCCGTGATGGTTTGCGCGCCGGAGTGCCGCGCCATCTCCAGGCGCTCCGGAACGTCGTCGATCGCCAGCACCCGCTCGGCGCCCAGCAAAAACGCGCTGCGAATGGCAAATTGCCCCACCGGCCCGCAACCCCAAACCGCGACGGTGTCGCCCGGTTGGATGTTGCAGTTTTCCGCGGCTTGATAACCGGTCGGAAAAATGTCCGAGAGGAAAATCACCTTCTCATCCGGGATGCCATCCGGAATTTTCAAAGGCCCGACGTCCGCGAAGGGCACGCGCACGAACTCCGCCTGTCCGCCCGCGTAGCCGCCGTTCGTGTGCGAATACCCGTAAAGCCCCGCGGACGGATAACCCGTTTCCAATTCGCTTTCGTGCGCGGCGGGATTCGTGTTATCGCACTGCGACCATAATTTTTTCTGGCAAAAAAAACAGCGTCCGCACGAGATCGTGAACGGCACCACCACCCGGTCGCCTTTCTTCAAATTTTTGACCTCGCTCCCCACTTCGACGACTTCGCCCATGAATTCATGCCCGAGGATGTCGCCCTCCTCCATGGCTGGCACGAACCCGTCATACAAATGCAGGTCCGACCCGCAAATCGCCGAAGTCGTGATGCGCACGATGGCATCGTGCGGGTTCAAAATCTTTGGGTCCGGAACTTTTTCCACCCGCACGTCTCCCTTCCCATACCAACAAAGTGCTTTCATAAAAAATTTCCTTTCAATTTGCGCGGCGGCTCGCTCGCGCCAAATGTTTCTCGTAGCAGCCGAGTGAGGATGTTGAGTTATCCTTTGCCTCCGTGCGGCTGGCCCTCAATCGTCGGGATCTCTCCGGTTTCGAGCAGGCTTTTCAGTCGAAACAAGTCGTCCGCCATTTGTTTTTCGGCGCCGTCACCCATTAATTTGGCAAGCATCGATCCCAATTTCCCGCCCGGCGGCGAATATTTCATGGACACCTTCAGCACCGTGCCGCGGCCACCCGTCGCAGGTGTGAACCAAACCGAGCCGGCGTTGTCCACATCCGCGCCTTCGAGGGATTGCCAGGAAATCATCTGGCCGGG
>DASXHY010000690.1:0-2153 GCA_036488095.1 Verrucomicrobiia bacterium
CGGCTTTTTTCGAACTATCTTTCAGAAGCCCGAGCCGCACGAGACTTTCGGCAGTGGCGACGATCGCCTCTTCGTTCGAACGCGGCGCCCATCCGAGCAACCGCCGGGCCTTTTCGTTCGTGGCGTTTTTCACTTTGCCGAGTTCGGGCAAGATCAATTTGATCGCAGGATCGCGCAGCGAGGCCAGACGCACCAGCCAATCCGGGACTTGCCGCGTCGGTACTCTCCGTGCCGCAGCGCCCATGCGACTCTTTAACACTTTTGCGATTTCCTGCATGGTCATAAAATTTCCGGAGACGGCAAGGAAACGTTCGCCCTTCGCCGCGGGGTGGGTCATCGCGCGAATATGCAGATCGGCAACGTCGCGCACATCGACGACGCCGAAATAAAGTCGCGGGCATCCGGGAACCGCGCCGTCCATCAGGCGCTGCACCATGAGAATCGAAGCCGAATAGTCAGCCCCGAGCACGGGGCCGAATACGCCCACCGGATTGATTACCGATAGTTCGAGGCCGCCGCCTTCTTTGGCGATGAAATCCCACGCCGCGCGCTCGGCCAAAGTTTTTGATTTCGTGTAAGCCTGAACATCGCTGCCGCTCGGATCTGTCCAGTCGGCCTCGGTGAACAGCGCTTCCCGTTCCTTGTGCCCGTAACCGATTGCCGCGAACGAAGAGGTCTGCACCACGCGTTTGACGCCCGCATCGCGCGCAGCCCGCAGCACACGAAGCGTGCCTTCGCGCGCCGGAACGATTAACTCGTCTTCATTTTTCGGAACGCTCGGCGGCAATGGCGAAGCCACATGCACAACATAATCGCTTCCGGCAACCGCTTCCGCCCAACCCGCGTCGTTCAGCAAATCAGCAGCGGCAAATGACAATTGATTGCCCGGCTCAGCGCCGCCTTCTTTGAGCATGGCGCGCACTTCATCCTCGCGCGACAAACTTCGCACGGTGGTTCGCACGTTGTGCCCCGCCGCCAAGAGTTGCAAAATCACGTGGCTCCCGATAAATCCGGATCCTCCGGTAACCAACACTTTGCTCATCTCAACCTCCCGGTCCCAATTAAAAAACTAGACGAAAAACCAGATGAAAATTGGATGCGTGGATTCCGGCCATGGACGCAATGAAAAGGCGCGCCCAAATCGAACAACGAGGACAATACTTCGAGAGTCAGAAAAACCGCACCCTTGAAACCTGCAAGTGTGCGGCACCCGAAAATCCAAATCTCTAATTGCATGGATTGTGCCGGACGACATCAGTTACGCGGTAGCGCGATGCGGGCTTTTTCCGGAATCACAGTGGCGTCGCACATTTTCTTGAAGTCCGAGTAACTGCCCCAGGTGAACGTTATCGTCGCTCGCTCCTTCGGATTGTGCGGATCGGGATGAAAACCTCTTTCCCAGCCGCCGTCATCGTGCATCACGAGCTCCGGCCCGCGCCACCTGCCGTAGAGATCGAAATAGCGCCGGTGCTGATAATAGTTGATTCGAAAGGGGCCCCACCAGTCGAGCAACCGGAAACCCGTCTGGTTCCCGTCCGTGTTCATGTAAGTTCCATAAATGTCGCCGGTAAGGTCCATACGTTGCGTAACGCCCTGTGCCGAGCACAGATAACCCATGCCACGCAATGAATTCGTAGGCCTCTGCCCGTTCAATCGCAGGCGCGACATGCCTCTGAATCCCGGGAAAAAATAGACGTAGAGCGGGTAGGCGTCGCCGGATTCCGTTCGCAACATTCCGATTCCCTGCCAGAATCCCGGAGTCCACCGCCCGCCAATATGAAACGACCATGGCGCCAGAATTGCAAAAATAAGAAAAAACACCACAAAGACCAGGACTAGCCCGCCAAAGCACCCGAGTCGCGGCAGTGGTCGAAACGCCATGCGGAATTATAAATCGAAAATTGCAAAATTCAGTTACGATTCGCGGACAGGCGGTCCCTCGAACTCCTCTGCGAATGTTCTGAATGATTTCAGGTTTTGAAGTTGGGGTGCCCCAACCTTCCGTTTTTGAAGGGTGGGGATCTTAATGGGCGCCACGTGCTTCGGCTCCATGCACCTGACACATTGAAATCCAAAAGACATACTCAAATGCGAAAAGCCCCACCCTTGAAAAATCATCAAGGATGGGGCGCCCCAAATTCAAACCGAAAGGC
>DASXHY010000027.1:0-2990 GCA_036488095.1 Verrucomicrobiia bacterium
AATCGGCTTGGGCGTCTCGCCCGTGTGTCTCAGGTGGGAAATAAACAGAACGCACGGGCGAGACGCCCGTGCCACTATGCCACTATCGGAGTGCTTGACGGGCTGCGGGAACGCGGCGAGGTTTTGGGGCTTGGCGCAAAATTTGGCAGAAACAGCGACAAGCGATTTATTCGCTCAGGTCTCGGCAACTCCCGCTGTGCAATCCCTTGCGCGGCGCTCGGAGAACGGAGGTGTGTTGTCCTGCGCCGGAATCGATTCAGCCGCGCGGCCTTTCCTGGTAGCTATGCTGGGCCGACTCTTTCCAAGCCGGCCAATCGTGGTGATCACCGATCTTTTGAAAACGCAGGAGAGTTTTCAACAGGATTTGGAGACGTGGATGGGGGTTGAATCCGAGGTCCGAAGTCCAAAGTCTAAAGTCCAAAGTCTAAAGTCCGAAGCCCATCCGCCTTCGCCGGGCTCCGGCGCGACGAGCAGCCCGCAGATCCAATCCCGGCCGCTTTTTTTCCCTGCGTGGGAAGTTTTGCCGCATGAGAACAAGCTGCCGCATTCCGATACGATTACCGACCGGTTGCAAACGCTCGTGGCGCTGGCAGGTTTTCTCCAAGTTCCAAGTTCCAAGTTCCAAGTTCCAGGGGCAACATCTGCCGTCGTTGTCGCCAGCGTGACGGCGCTCTTGCAGAAAACGTTTGCGCCGGAGGCGTTGCGGGCGCACATGAGGACGCTTGTTCGCGGAGAACGAATCGAGCCGTTGGACCTCGTCGAGTGGCTGGAGAAAGTCGGCTATGAACCTGAAGCGCAGGTGACGCAAAAAGGCGAACTGGCGTTGCGCGGGGGCATTCTCGATGTGTATCCGCTGACCAGCCCTTGGCCGGTGCGGTTGGAATTTTTCGGCGATGAGTTGGAATCGCTCCGTTACTTCGATCCGCTCACACAAATTTCGCGCGAGGAAATCACGGAGGTCACGCTGCCGCCGGCGGGGGAACTTGGGGTGTTGAAAAGCGAAGCGGAACGCGGTGGCCAAGCGCCTTTGGCGACGCTGCTCGATTTTCTGCCGGACAACGCCATTTTTATTTTGTGCGAACCGGAATCGCTCGCCGCGCGCGCTGATGAATACGCACAGCAGATCCCGGGCGGCGATCCGTTTTTTATTTCGTGGCAAGAATTCCGCGACCGCGCGGCCGGCGCGGGCAGGACATTTTTGGAATTGGCCGAAGCCGCTGAGGAGGGAGATCAGACTGATTGTCCCGCGCCGGAGTTCGCGAGTCTCGATGCGTATCGCCCGCTGGCGGAGCACGGGTTGGATCCGCAGGTGGCCGAGGTGCAGCGCCGTGAATTTTTCGCCCAGCTACATCGATGGGTGCGGCAGGAGTATGCCGTGCACGTTTTTTGCAATAATGATGGGGAGCGGCAGAGGTTTTTGGAGATTTGGGAGGAGCTTGGTTTATCCGTAGGACAGGCGTCCCGCATGTCTCCAGCCGATCCCTCCGAGAAAGCCAACACTGGAGACAGGCGAGACGCCTGTCCTACGTTGCATATCGGCTCGCTGGCGCGTGGGTTTATTTCAGATGAGGCGAAAGTTGTCGTGGTGACGGATGCGGAGATTTTTGGACGCTACAAAATCCAACGGCCGCGCCGGTTGAAGTCGCCTCACGCGCAGGCGACACGTTCGGCGCTCGATATTGACTTCACGGAATTGGAAGAAGGCGATTTGGTGGTGCATTTGCAGCATGGGATTGGGCGGTTTCTCGGGTTGAAGAATCTTCCCGCGTCGGCGGGAAGTCAGAAGTCAGAGGTCGGAGGTCAGAGGCCGGAAACCGAATGCCTGGTGATTGAATATGCGCCCAGCGATTCCACGCAGGAGGCGCCGAAGCTTTATGTCCCGGTGACGGAATCGCATCTCGTCAGCAAATATGTGGGTGCGGGAAAAATCCGGCCGCCGCTGAATACGTTGGGCGGCACGCGCTGGCAAAAAGCCAAGGAGCACGCGGAACGCGCGGTGCGGGATGTCGCGAGCGAGTTGCTGTCCATCCAGGCCGCGCGCGAGTCGCAAGAAGGTCACCCGTTCAAGACGGACACGCCGTGGCAGAGGGAGTTCGAAGGTTCTTTTATTTTTGAGGAAACGCCAGACCAACTTCGCGCGATCAATGAAACCAAGGTGGATATGGAGCGGCCCAAGCCGATGGACCGGCTCATCTGCGGCGACGTGGGCTTTGGCAAAACGGAAGTCGCGATTCGCGCGGCCTTCAAGGCAGTGATGGATGGCCGGCAGGTGGCGGTCCTGGTGCCCACGACCGTATTGGCCCAGCAACATTTCAACACGTTTCGCGAGCGGATGGCGGATTACCCGGTGCGCATCGAGTTGCTCTCGCGCTTTCGCACGCGCGGTCAACAGCAACGCGTGGTAAAGGATTTGGCGGCGGGCGCGGTGGACATTGTGATCGGCACGCATCGGTTAATCCAAAGTGACGTGGTGTTCAAAGACCTCGGCTTGGTAGTGATCGATGAGGAGCAGCGCTTTGGGGTGATGCACAAGGAAAAGTTCAAAATGCTGCGCAAGCTGGTGGACGTGTTGACGCTGAGCGCGACGCCGATCCCGCGAACGCTTTACCTGGCGCTCACGGGCGCGCGCGACATGAGTTCCATTCAAACGCCGCCGCACGACCGGCTGCCGGTGGAAACGATTGTGACGCAGTACGACGAGCGCGCTATTCGCGACGCCATCCAGCGCGAACTGCAACGCGGGGGGCAGGTTTTCTTTTTGCACAATCGCGTGATGACGATTCATGCGATGGAACAGAAACTTCGCGCGCTCGTACCGCAGGCGCGAATTGTCGTGGGCCACGGCCAGATGCACGCGGACGATTTGGAAGAGGTGATGACGCAATTCGTCAATGGCGAAGCGGACATTTTGCTTTCCACGACCATCATTGAGAGCGGCATCGACATTCCGAACGCGAACACAATTATCATCGACCACGCCGAACGTTTTG
>DASXHY010000049.1:0-2860 GCA_036488095.1 Verrucomicrobiia bacterium
GGTGGGTTGGTGATAATTTAAGGCGCACTACAATCGGAGCGGGAAAATGGCTTTTAGTACGCCTACCCCATTGAATCCGGCGTATTTCCTCGATCGCGCCGCGAAAATATTTTCGGAACGCGCGGCTATCGTGGACGGCGATCGCCGTTTCACATATAGCGAGTTTGGAGAAAGGGCGCACCGCCTCGCCGGCCTCTTGCAAAAAGCAGGAGCCAGACAAGGCGACCGCATCGCTGCGCTTTGTACCAACAGCCACGTGATGCTGGAGATGCACAACGGCGTCCCTATGGCCGGTTGCGCGCTTGTCCCCATCAATATTCGACTTTCCTCGCGGGAAGTTTCATACATCCTTGAAAATTCCGGCGCGCACATTCTGATCGCGACACACGAATTATCGGAAATGGCCCGCTCGATTTCGTCTTCAACGGGCGTGCGTCTCATTGTTGCGGGCGATGAATCGAGTGAGTACGAAGAATTGTTGAAGTCTTCCGAGCCTTGCCCTACGGCGGAGATGGACGAGATGTCTCTCCTGGCGATCAACTACACCAGCGGAAGCACGGGCCGCCCGAAAGGAGTGATGTACACGCATCGCGGAGCTTATCTGCAAGCGATGGCCATGGCGTTTCACTCGAGGCTCGGGCTGGACAGCGCATATTTATGGACGCTTCCAATGTTTCATTGCAACGGTTGGTGCTTTACGTGGGCCGTAACGGCCGCCGGCGCGACGCACATTTGCCAGAGACAGATTGATCCCGACGCCATCTGGCGCGCGATTTGCTCTGGCGGCGTTACGCATCTTTGCGCTGCGCCTACCGTGCTGACAATGATCGCCGAAGCGGCGGCTGCTTCCTCTGGAAAGAAACCTAGCCGTGCAGTACACGCGTTCACCGGTGGCGCGCCGCCGACACCCGCATTGCTTGAACGACTTTCCGCATTGAATTTGCAAGTGACGCATCTTTACGGCTTGACCGAAACTTACGGCCCATCCGTGATCAACGATTGGCAGCCGGAGTGGTCTTCCCTTCCTGAAAACGAACAGGCCCGGTTAAATGCGCGCCAGGGTGTGGGCAACGTAGTCACAAAAGATATTACGGTGTTCGATGCCGAGGGCCGCGAGGTCCCTGCCGATGGCGAAACGATGGGCGAAATCGCGATCCGCGGAAACAATGTGACCATTGGCTATTACAAGGATGAGGAGGCCACGCGCGCGGCGGAATCGAACGGCTACTTTCGCACCGGCGATCTTGGCGTTCGTTTTCCCGACGGCTATATCGAACTTCGCGACCGCGCCAAGGACATCATCATTACCGGTGGAGAGAACGTAGCTTCCGTCGAGGTCGAAAAAGCATTGGCTGAGCATCCCGCGGTTTTGGAAGCGGTTGTAGTTGGGCGCGTTGATGAACGGTGGGGAGAAATTCCTGTCGCATTCGTGGTCTTGCGCCAGGGAGCGGGTGCGACGCAAGAAGAGCTGATTGAATTTGTTTGCGGACGGATTGCCAGGTTCAAGGCCCCGCGTGAAATTCGCTTCGAGGAGCTTCCCAAAACCTCCACGGGAAAAATTCAAAAATATCTGCTGCGCCAACGATTGAGCGGGCAAGCGGAAAAAGAAGAAATCCGCAAAGAAAAATAATTCCAAATCGCAAATTTAAGGTGAGCGCGAACCTCCGCGATTTAATACAATTCCCATTCCTTATACGGAGGCCTTGAAATGGCGTTACGAACGGCTGCTGAATTTCTCGCTGGACTGCGTGACAACCGCGAAGTTTATTACCGGGGACAGAAAGTCTCTAGCGTGGTGGACCATCCCGAGCTCGGCGTAGCAGCGCGCCATGCCTCCATCGATTTTGAAATGGCCGAGAATCCGAAGTTTCGCGAACTCGCCGTTCACCACGAAGGGTCAGAGGAATATTCCGCATATTACCGCGTGCCGCGCGACGCGCAGGATTTGCTCTCCCGCTCAAAGTTGATCGAAGCAGGCACGGCTGAAGGCGCCACGCTTGTCCTGCTGATCAAGGAAATTGGAACGGACGCTTTATTTGCACTGACGCGCGTGCTCGGCCGGAGCGGCGATGCGGACGGAATCAAGCGCGTCGAATCTTTCTATAAACATTGCCGCGAAAAAGATCTGGCTTTGGCCGTCGCGCAAACGGATGTGAAGGGCGACCGGAGCAAGCGACCCTGCGAGCAAAGCGATCCCGATATGTACGTTCGAGTTGTGGAAAAACGCGCGGACGGAATCATCGTCAGCGGCGCAAAAATCCACACGTCGTGCACGCCGTATGTGGACGAAGTGATTGTGCTGCCCAGCCGCTCGATGGGACCTGGAGATGAGCCGTGGTCACTCGCATTTGCGATTCCCACCGCGACGCCGGGACTTCGCCTTTACGCCTCGGACTATCTGCACGGCACGGATGATCCGTTCACGCGTCCCATTTCTACGAATCACAAAATGGTGGAAACTCTCACCGTGTTTGAAAATGTTTTCGTTCCCTGGGAGCGGGTGTTTTTTGTGGATCGGCCGGACCTCGCCGGCGCCACTGCTCTCACGTTTGTCGAGTTCCACCGCTTCACCGCCGTGAGCTATAAACTTCCATTGCTGGATGCGATGGTGGGCGCGGGAATCGTCATGGCCAAGGCCAACGGAATCGATCGCGCGGGACATGTGCGCGACAAGCTGACCTGGCTTGGCGGTTATGCGGAAACTGTGCGGGGCCTCACGGAACTCGCGGCGCTGCGTTGCAAAACCGAAAACGGCGTCGCGTACCCCGACGTTTTTACCACCAACATGGCCAAGTGGACTTTCGCGCGCGAATTTCACCAGGCCATAGAAACCGTGCAGGATCTCGCGGGCGGATTGCTG